>JAHWKQ010000045.1 GCA_019347785.1 Actinomycetota bacterium | reverse complement strand
CGTGGTGGACCACCTGTCCCACACGATGGATGGGCCGGCGGCCACGCCCATCGTGGTGCAGCGCCAGCCGTGACCCCCCGCCGGGCCCTGGGGCTGGCGGCCGTGGCGCTGTCCACCCTGGTCCTGCTCCCGGGCTCGGCGGCCGCGGACGCCGCGGACCTGCTGCGCGCCGCCGCCCGCCGCGCGGCCCGGACCCCCTACACCGGCGAGGCGCTGTGGGCCTCCTGGGAGGGGGGCAGAGCCCGCGTCGTGCGCTCCAGGGTCGCTCACCGGGTGCGGGACCGCATGACCATCCGCTTCGCCCCTCCCGACAGCGACGAGGGCTCTCCGGTGGAGGGCACGCCGGTGACGCTCGCACTGGCGCCGCCCGGCGACGACATGGCCCGTCTGCCGGACCTGGAGCGCAAGTACGAGGTCCGGGTGACCGGCTCCGAGCAGGTGCTGGACCGGCCGTGCACCCGCGTCCAGATCCGCCGCCGCGCCGACGGCCGCCTGCGCGAGCGGGTCTGGATCGACGACGAGAGCGGGCTGACCCTGCGGCGGCAGTCCTACGACGGCGCCGGGCGTCTGCTGCGCCTGGCCACCTGGGTGTCGTTGGACCTGCGCCCGCGGTGGGCACGCTCGGGCGGCTCGGGCGGCGGCACCGGGGAGCGGGAGGCGGCCGTCGACGAGTCGGGCCTGGCGGTGCTGCGCTCGGCGGGCTGGCACGTGCCGGGCCGGCTCCCGGGAGGCTACCGCCCGCTGGGCGCGTACGCGGCGTCATCGCCGGACGCCAGTCCGCTGCAGGTCGTCTACGGTGACGGGCTCTACCGCGTGTCGCTGTTCCAGCAGCCCGGCGCAGCGGACATGGACGCGCTGCCGCCGGGGGGCCGGCCGTCCACGCAGCCGGGCTTCCGGGCCATCGTCTGGCCGGGCGCGGTACCGACGCGCCTGGTCTGGCAGGGCGACGACGTGACCTACGCGCTGGTGGGCGACATCCCGCCCGACGAGCTGTGGGCCATCGCGCGTTCCCTGCCCGGCCCCCCGCGGGACAGCCTGGTCGATCGGCTCGGCCGCGGGTTGCGCGCGCTGTGGTCCTGGCTGTCACCCTGGTAGGGACCGCGCCGGCCGGACGACGCGGCACCGGTGACGAGAGGGGACCGTGACCGATCCACGGGCGACGTCGGATGGTGACGACGCGTCCGCCGACCGCGTGCCGGCGACCTACCCGCCCATCCCGTCCGCGCCCCCGGCGCGCGCGCGGTCCGGACGCGGGCTGGCCGGGACGCTGGGCGTGGCCGCCGCCGCCGGGCTGGTGGCGGCGGTGTGCACGGCCGTCCTGCTGCTCGTCCTGCTCGAGGTGGGGCCCGGCGCCACGACGGGGGGCCGTGAGGCCCGCCCCGTCCGCGCCCCGTCCGTGGCCGTGGAGGGCGGCGCCGACCTGGGCCGCGTGGCCGCCGTCGCGGACGCCGTCCTGCCGACCGTGGTGCAGGTGGACGTGCGGGGCGGCGCGGGATCGGGCAACGGCTCGGGCTTCGTCTACCGCTCCGACGGCTACGTGGTCACCAACCACCACGTCGTCGAGGGGGCCGGCTCGATCGAGGTCGTGTTCGCCGACGGCCGCAGGGGGCCGGGGTCGCTGGTGGGGGTTGACCCGGCGACCGACCTGGCCGTCGTGCGCGTCGATCGCCGGGGGGTCGGCGCCATCCAACGCGGCGACTCGTCGAACCTACGGGTGGGGGAGCTGGCCGTGGCCATCGGCAGCCCGTTCGGCCTGGAGGGGACCGTCACCGCCGGCGTCGTCAGCGCCGTCGACCGGCCGCTGAGCCTGAGCGGCCATGGCTCGCGGCGGCTGTCGCTGCCCAACGTGATCCAGACCGACGCGCCCATCAACCCGGGCAATTCCGGCGGGCCGCTCGTGGGTGCCGACGCCCGGCTCATCGGGGTGAACTCGGCGATCATCGCCCGCGGCGGCGTGCCGGCGAACGCCGGGGTCGGCTTCGCGGTGCCCGTCGACACCGTCGTCGAGGTCGCCGACGAGCTCATCGCCCACGGTGTCGTGCGACACCCCTACCTTGGCATCGAGGGCGAGAGCCTGACCCCGGCGATGGCACGGCGACGCCAGGTTGACGGCGGGGCGCTGGTCCGCGACGTGCAGCCGGGGACGCCCGCGGCGGAGGTGGGCCTGCGCCCCGACGACGTGATCACGGCCGTCGACGGGGACACCGTCGCGTCGATGGAGGAGCTCGTCGAGATCATCGGGGAGCGCGAGGTGGGGGAGGGCGTCCGGATCACCTACAGTCGGGACGGCGCGACGACGACCGTGACCGCGCGCCTGGCCGAGCGGCCGCAGTAGGAAGGCTGGATGGTGCACCAGTGAGCGCACCGGGCTTCTGGGAGGTCGTGGCCCTGGTCGTGGTCGCGCTGTTCGTCTTCGGGCCGGAGAAGCTGCCCGAGCTCGCGCGCAACGCCGGGCGGACCATCGGCCGGCTCAAGCAGGAGACGAACGCCACCCTGGACGAGCTGAAGCGCTCGGCCGACCTCGGCGACGTACGCGACGTCGCCGACGACCTCCGCGCGACCTCCCGGGAGCTGCGCGGCAGCACGGACCTGCGTGGCTCGGTCGCGGCCTCCGCGCGCGGGCGGCCCGAGCCGGGCGCCGCCCGGCGCGGGCGTCTGCCGGCCGACCAGCCACCGCCGTTCGACGCCGACGCCACCTAGCGTGGGGTCCCGACGGCCGCGGCGGGCGGCCCTGGGCCTGGCGTTGCTGGCCGGGTCGTGGCACGGGCTGCGGTACCCCGCCGCCCAGCGCGCCGACGTCCGCGCCGGCGACGCCCTGCGGCTGGCGGGCGGGCCCGTCCTGGACCGGATGGTCGCCGCCACCACCGACCTGGGCTCCATCTACGCGGTCACCGGCCTCGCCGCCGCCCTGGCCGTCGCCGGCCGTCGGCGGGCGGCGGTCGACGTCGTCGGCGCCGGGGCCCTGGCGTGGTACGGGGCGCAGCTGAACAAGACCCGCGTCCGGCGCCTGCGGCCCTACGAGGCGGAGGGCGTGCGGCGGCTCATCCGGCAGCCGGCGGGGTCGTCCTTCCCGTCCGGTCACGCCGCCGTCGGCGCCGCCGTGACGACGGTCCTCGCGTCCCTCGGGCCGACCGGGCCCACCCGTGCGGCCCTTGACGCGGTCGGTGCCTACATCGCCGCCATCCGCGTCTACGTGGGCGTGCACTATCCCACCGACGTCATGGGGGGCGCGGGGCTCGGCCTGCTGCTCGGCGCGGTCTGGCCGGGCCGGCTGGCGGGCGTCTGGCACGACGCCGCCGGCGCGCTCAGGGGTGCATCGTCCGGGCGACGCTTCGCGGGTGCGCCGGCGGGGCCCGGCGGGGCCACCGCATCGCCCAGAGCGGCAGCCGTGCCGCGGCCTCCGCCGCCACCGCCCAGCTGAGCTTGCTCGAGCCGGCGCACCGCTCGACGAACACGATCGGCACCTCCACCACCCGGAAGCCCTCCCGCCAGGTCCGCAGCGCCATCTCGACCTGGAACGCGTACCCGTCGGAGCGCACCGAGCCCAGCGAGAGCGTGTCGAGCACGGTGCGCCGGAACACGCGGAAGCCGGACGTGGCGTCGTGCACGGGCAGGCCCGTGAGCAGGCGCACCGCGCGGTTCGCCCCCCGGCTCAGCGCGACCCGCGCCGGTGACCAGTCGGCGACGTCGCCGGTGGGGACGTACCGCGAGCCGACCACCAGGTCCGCGCCGCGCAGCGCCCGCAGGAGCCGCGGCAGGTCGGCGGGATCGTGGGACAGGTCGGCGTCGATCTGGCACAGCGAGGTGTACCCGCGCGACAGGCCCCACCGGAAGCCGTCCCGGTAGGCGCTGCCCAGCCCCGCCTTGGCCGGGCGGTGCAGCACGTGGATCCGCTCGTCGCGCTCCGCGAGCCGCTCGGCGAGGGCGCCGGTCCCGTCGCGTGACGCGTCGTCGACGACGAGCGCCTCGGCGAGCCCGGCGTCGCCCGCGCACGCCAGCACCCCCTGGACGACGCGCTCGATGGTCGCCGCCTCCTCATAGGTGGGGACGACCACCAGCGTGCGCACCGGCGGATCGTAGCGGCGTCGGACCCTAGGAGGTCTGCGTCGGGGTGCCGCACGAGGGGCAGATCCGCCAGCCCTCGCCAAGCGGGCGCTGGCAGTTCGCGCAGCTGTCCGGCCGCAGGTCCGTCCCGCACCAGGGGCAGCGGGCGAACTCGTCCTCGACGTCCTGGGCGCACACCGGGCAGTTGCCGGCACCCAGCGTCTCCGTCGAGGTGACGCGGGCGACCTCCTCCAACGTGGTGGTCCCGCGCATCGCCTTGGCGACGCCGTCCTCGCGCAGGTTGCGCATCCCCGCGCGGCGTCCGGCCTGGCGGATCGCGGCCTCCGAGGCGTTGCCGCTGACCAGGTCCCGGACGTCGGCGTCGATGGGCAGCATCTCGAACAGCCCCGAGCGACCCCGGAAGCCGCTGCGGTCGCAGGCGGTGCAGCCCTGGCCGCGGCGGAAGTCGCCGCTGTCGATGTCGGCCGGCGCCAGGTACAGGTCGCTGGCCTGTTGCTCGGACGGCTGCACCGGCGCCGCGCACCGGGGGCAGACGTTGCGGACCAGACGCTGGGCGACGACCAGCGACAGCGAGCTCGCGATCAGGTAGGGGGGCACGCCGAGGTCGCGCAGGCGGACGACCGCGTTGGGCGCGTCGTTGGTGTGAAGGGTCGAGAACACCAGGTGGCCGGTCAGCGACGCCTGCAGCGCCAGCATGGCGGTCTCGGAGTCACGGATCTCGCCGACCATGACCACGTCGGGGTCCTGGCGCAGCACGGTGCGCAGGGAGCGGGCGAACGTCAGGCCGATCTGGTCGTTGACCTGCGTCTGGTTCACGCCGCCCAGCTCGTATTCGACCGGGTCCTCGATCGTGATGACGTTGCGCGACTCGTCGGCCAGCTCTCCCAGGAAGGCGTACAGCGTCGACGTCTTGCCCGAGCCCGTCGGCCCGGTGAGGAGCACCAGCCCCTGGGGCCGGGACAGCGCGCCGCGCACGAGCGGGGCCTGGGCGGCGTCGAAGCGCAGGTCGGCCATCGACAGCCGCTCGGCCCCCTTGCGCAGCAGGCGGACGACGATCGTCTCGCCGTGCATCGACGGCAGGCTCGACACGCGCAGGTCGACCTCGCCGTGGTCGCTGGCGAGACGGCTGCGGCCGTCCTGGGGGCGGCGCCGCTCGGCGATGTCCATGCCGGCCATCAGCTTCAGACGGGAGCTCAGCGCGCTGTTCGTGCTGCGCGGGACCGTCATCGTCTGCCGCAGCACGCCGTCGACGCGGTAGCGCACCCGGGTCACGCGCTCCTCCGGCTCGACGTGCACGTCGGAGGCCCCGACGGCCAGCGCGTCGGACAGGATGCCCTCCAGCAGGCGGGCGACGGGCGCGTCGCCGGCCGCGCTCGCCAGGTCCGCCTCCATCGAGTCCAGCGCGTTGCCCGGCGAGGCGTCGGCGCCGATGGCGTCGATGAGCTCACCGGCGCGGTGGTCGATGCCGAAGACGCGGCGGATCGCCTCCTGGGCCACCGATGCGGACGTCACGACGGGGCGCACCCGGGCGGCGCCGGAGCGGACCCGCACGTCGTCCAGCCCGATCACGTTCGTGGGGTCGACGCAGGCGACGACGAGCGTTCCGTCGGGCTCGCGCCGCAGCGGCAGCAGCTCGCGGCGCTGCGCGAGGGTGGCGGGGATGAGCCTCGCGGCCTCCTCGTCCACCTGCAGGTCGTCGCCGTCGACCAGCTCCAGGCCGAGCTGGCCGGCCAGCGCCCTGGCGATGTCCGAGTCGCTGGCCATGGCCAGGCGCACGACCACTTCGCCGACCCGCTCCCGGCGGCCCTCGACCTGCACGCGGCTGGCGAGCGCCTCCTCGAGCTGGTCGGGGGTGAGCACGCCGGCGTCGGTCAGCAGCTCGCCCAGTCGCCGGCGTGAGCCCGGCCCCCGGGCGGCCCGCTCGGGCTTCGTCACGTTGCTCATCAGTCTTGCTTCGGTAGCATCACCGGAATCTTTACCGCCGCCGCCATCGCCTCCCGGCCCCAGGGGTCGCGTGCCGCCCCGGTCCGGCGCGTCGCGGCGGTGCTCGTGCTGGCCGTGGCGCTGTCCGGGTGCCGGCTGCGGCTGAACGTCGACGTCCGCGTCGACGCCGACGCCGGCGGTCGCCTGGGCGTGGCGGTGTCGGCCGACCGGGCGTTGCGCGCACGCGCCGAGCGTGCCGGCGCCGACCCCCTCGACGACCTCGTCGCCCGGGTCCGCCCGCTCCGCCGGTCGGGGTGGCGGGTGCGGGACACGACCGCGCCCGGCGGCGCGCGGACCGTGGCGGTCTCCACGGCGTTCGCCGACCCCGCCGAGCTCGGCGATCTGTCGGCGGCGCTGTCCGACGCGCTGGCCGCCCCGGAGGTGCGGCTGCTGTCCCCGTTCCGCCTGGTCGTCCGCGGCCGACGGATGGTGCTGCGCGGGGGGGCCGGCCTCGTGCCGACGCCGGCCGTGCGGGAGCTGGGCCTGTCGCCGGCGCAGGCCCGCCGGCTGGTCGCCGGGGCGGTCGCCTACGAGGTGTCCGCGACCCTCCCGCGCCGGGTGCTGCACAGCACCGGGCGGGTCCGGGGGCGTGGGCCGGTCTCCGGTGACCGCCGCGGCGGGACGACGGTGACCTGGCGGGTCCCGCCCGGGGAGAGGGTGCGGGTCCGCGCGGTCGGCACCCGCCCCGTCCCCCCGGGCTCGCCGTGGCCGGGTGTGGCGACCGGGGCCCTGACCGCGGTGATGGTGTGCGCCGCGGGGGTCGTGTGGCTCACACGCCGGCGTCGGCGCCGCGGAACTGCGGCGTGAGCTCGACGAGCGTGCACTGCTCCTTCCAGCGCTGCAGGGCGCCGTCACCGTCGGGCAGGTTCAGCCGCCGGCCCAGGCCCGCCCGCCCGACCGTGTCGAACAGCGGGTCGTCCGGTGACACCGTGCGGACCCGGGCCGGCACGGCCGCCACCTTGCTGCGGGCGTCCTTCGAGCGGGCCGTCAGCTGGACCCGCTCGGCGTGCTCCAGGCCCGCCACCCGCTGCTCGCCGGGCCCGGTCAGCACGTAGACCTTGCCGTCGGACTCCACGAACCAGACCCCCTGGCTGCGCTCGGCCCCGTCCGGGCCGGGCAGCGTCACCCACAGCACGGCCCCCTTGGCCAGGGCCTTCTTGAAGGTCTCCTCCGCGGCGACGCGGGGGTCGCCGCCCAGGCCCGCCTCGACGAAGACCGGGACGCCGCCGACCTCCTCGTCGTCGATGGTGAACACGACCCGGTGGTCGTCGGGCGCGTCGATGGGCAGGCCCCGCACGACCGTCTCGAAGCGGTCGTGGAACATCTCCCCGGACAGCTCGACGCGAGCGGGGCCGTGGTGGTGCAGCTCGGTGCCGTCGGGGGCCCGCAGCGAGAATTCCTCGACGTACACGCCCTGGGGCCCCTGGTACTCACGGACGACGACCAGGGGGCGGGCCACCCCCGGCAGCCCCCCGTCCACGCGCACGACCGGGTCGAGCAGGCTCGGATCGACCAGGCTCGCCTCGTGGATCTCGGCGTCGAGCACGAGGGCCGTGTGCAGGTCGGCGCGAGCCATCCGGGCGGGTCCTTGTCGGGTCGGCGACGACGGCGATTGTAGGGCGGCGAGGCTCAGGCCAGCAGCCGCGTGACGCCGTGCTCGTCGAGGAACCCGCGCAGCCGGGGGACGAGCGGCAGCGCGTCCAGGTCGTCGAGCCCCGCCCAGGCCACGGCCGCGGCGTCGTCGCCGGGGACGGCCCGGCCGGCGACGTCGGCCACCCAGAAGTCGAGGATGACGTAGTGGTGCTCGGCGTCGATGCGCTCGGCCAGCCCGCACAGCGCCCCGACGCGGCCATCCAGCCCGGTCTCCTCGCGCAGCTCCCGCCGGGCGGCGGCGGCGAGCGTCTCCCCGGGCTGGACCCGGCCGCCCGGCAGCGACCACGCCCCCGCGCCGGGGCCGTGGCCGCGGAGGACCAGCAGCAGGCGCCGGTCCCGCACGCACACCGCGCCGACCGCCACCTCCGGTCTGGGCTCCGGCCTGGGCTCCGGCCTGGGCGCCACCACCGCACCCTACCCGGAGTGTGTCGACTGGCGCACGGTTACGGTGGCACAGTCGACACACTCCGGGGGAGGGGTTGGCGCCGTGGACTTCGACCTGACCGAGGAGCAACAGCAGGTCCGCGCGCTGGCACGCGACTTCTGCGACGCCGAGATCGCCCCCGGCGCCCGCGCGCGCGACCGCGACGAGTCGTTTCCCGACGACCTGTTGCCGAAGCTGTTCGACATCGGCTTCATGGGCGCCCTCCTGCCCGAGCGGTACGGGGGCATGGGCCTGGACTACCTGTCCTACGGCCTGGTCGTGGAGGAACTCGGCCGGGCCGACGCCGCGATGCGGTCGCTGGTGAGCGTCAACGCCGGGCTCGTCTCGCCGGTCCTGCTGCAGTGGGGCACCGAGGAGCAGCGGCGTGAGTGGCTGCCGCGGCTGGCCGGCGAGGGGCTCGGCGCCTTCGCCCTCACCGAGCCGGAGGCCGGCAGCGACCTCGCCTCGCTGGCGACCAGGGCGCGCCGCGACGGCTCTGACTGGATCATCAGCGGGGCGAAGGTGTGGATCACCAACGGCTCGCGGGGCATCCTCACGGTCGTCTTCGCGCGCAGCGGCGACCAGGGCATCACCGCCTTCCTCGTCCCCCAGGACGCCCCCGGCTACTCCGGCGTGCCGATGAAGGGCAAGCTGGGCCTGCGGGGCAACGACACCGCCGAGATCGCGCTCGACGACGTGCGGGTGCCCGGCTCGGCCGTGCTGGGGGAGCCCGGTCGGGGCCTGCGCGTCGCCATGGGGGCACTCGACTCTGGCCGGTACTCGTTGGCCGCCGGCGCGACGGGCATCTGCCAGGCCTCGCTTGACGCCGCGCTGCGCTACGCCGACCAGCGGCGGCAGTTCGGCCGCAGGATCTCCGGTTTCCAGCTCGTCCAGGAGCTGCTCGCCGACTCCTTCCTGGACCTGGAGGCGGCGCGGGCGCTGTACTGGAAGGTGGCGTGGCGGCACATGCGCGGCGAGCGCCACACCGTCGAGTCGTCCGTGGCCAAGACCTTCTGCTCGGAGGCGGCCGTGCGCTGCGCCGACCGCGCGGTGCAGGTCCACGGCGGCTACGGGTACTCCGACGAGTACCCCGTGGGGCGCTACCTGCGCGACGCCCGCGTGCTGCCCCTGTACGAGGGGACCAGCCAGGTGCAGCGCCTGCTGCTGGGCCGCCACCTGACCGGGGAGAATGCGTTCACATGAACGCCGACCTGCACACCCACACGATCCACTCCGACGGGACGACACGTCCGGAGGAGAACGCGGCCCTGGCCGCGGCGGCCGGGCTGGGCGCGCTGGCGGTCACCGACCACGACACGACCGCGGGCCTGCCGGAGGCGGCCGCGGCCTGCGCGCGTCACGGCGTGGGGTTCGTCCCGGGCATCGAGCTGTCCACCGAGCACGCGGGGCGAAGCGTCCACCTGCTGGGGTACTACATCGACGCCCTCGACGCCCGGCTGGTCGCCGAGTGCGACCGTCTGCGCTCGGCGCGGAGCCTGCGGGCGCGGCGCATCCTGGCCGAGCTCGACACGCTCGGCGTCGCGCTGCCCCTTGCCGCCGTCACCGCCCACGCCGGATCGGCGCCGATCGCCCGGCCCCACATCGCCGCGGCCATGGTCGAGGGCGGGTTCGTGCCCGACATCGCCGCCGCGTTCGACGGGTTCCTGGCCGAGGATGCCCCCGCGTACGTCGTCAAGCACGCGCTGAGCCCCGCCGAGGGGGTGCGGCTGCTGCGAGCCGCCGGCGGCGTGGCCGTCCTGGCCCATCCGGAGCTGTCGTCGCGCCACGGCGCGGTCACCGAGGAGCTCGTCGCCGAGCTCGCCCGGACGGGACTGGCCGGGCTGGAGGCCGACCATGCCGGGCACGACGGGGACGCCGTGCGCCGCTGGCGGGGGTGCGCCGACCGCCTCGGGCTGCTCGTCACGGGCTCCAGCGACTTCCATGGCGCGGGCAGGGAGGTGCGCATCGGCGCGGGGACGACCCCGCTGGCCCGGCTCGATCGGCTGCGCGAGCGCGCGGCGGCCGACCGCTCACGTGACACGGTGACCCACTAGCATGCACGTCGGCGCGGGGGCGTGGCGGCCCCACGCGCATGGACGGCGTGAGGAGGACGTGCGGTGGTAGGTCCGGCGAAGCGACTGATACCGCTGCCCATGCTCGTCGTGACCAGCGACGGGCCGCTGCGGGATCGTACCCTCGTGGTCACCGACGACGAGATGCTGCTCGGCAGGCGCGACAACTCCGACCTGCTCCTGCCCGACCCCCACGTGAGCCGGGCGCACGCCGTCATCCGTCGTCACAGCGGGGCGGTGTGGGTCGAGGACCTGGGATCGACCGGCGGCACCTTCGTCAACGGGGAGCCCGTCACCGGCTCTCAGGCCCTGCGGCACGGGGACCAGGTGCGCTTCGGGCCGCTGGAGACCCGCTTCGAGGACCGCGGCGCCGCCATGGAGCGCGAGGACGCGACGGAGCTGTTCGACGTCGCTCCCCCCGAGGAGCGGCCCATGCTGTCGCCGCGGCAGCGGGAGGTCCTCGCCTACCTCAAGGACGGCCTGACCAACCCGGAGATCGCCGTGCGGCTGGGCGTCACGGAGCGGACCGTCAAGGCCCACTGCCAGGAGGTGTTCGACCGCCTCAACGCCCGTAACCGCACCGCCGCGGTCGCCGCGGCCATGCGCCTGGGCCTGCTCGACGAGGCCTGAGCGCCGGTCGAGGCCGGCCGCGGCGCGCCCGTCCGGCCATGGGAGCGCGTCGGCCGGATACGGCCAGGATGCTCCCATCGATGCTCTCATTCGAAGGAATGGTCCCGCTTGCGCCCGCCGGCGCGGGGGGTCACAGTGGTGGCGGGCCGTCGGGGCCCCGTCCTCCCGGCAACCGCTCGGAGGTCTTCCCCTAACGACCAGCGGGTCCGCTCGTCAGCCCCTCCCGCCCGAGGCGGTGACCGGCTGCGGGGACCCCATACTGGCAGCCCCTGGCCGGGCATCGTCCGGCCACGCTCCGGAGTGGATGCACTCGCTCTGAGTCGGGCTTGCACGGGGAGGGCGGGACCCGGACGGCCCCCTCGTCGGCGCGATTTCGGCAGTCGCGGGCCAGCGTCTAGCCTGGGCGACCGCCGAGCCGCCGAGGAGCCCGATGACCGTACCGGCCACGCCCACGCCGCCGGGCGGCCGCCGGTCGCCGTGACCGCGACCGTCTACGTCGTCGCCAACCAGAAGGGCGGCGTGGCCAAGACCACCACCACGTTGTCGCTGGCGGCGGCGTTGACCGAGCGGGGCCAGGCGGTGCTGGTCGTCGACCTTGATCCACAGGCGGCGCTGACGTTCGCGCTCGGCTACGACCCCGACGGCCTGACGCGCACGGTCCACGACGTCGTGACCGGCCGTGCCGGGCTCGCCGACGTCATCCTGCGGCACCCGGAGACGGACCTGGCGCCGGCCAACATCGATCTGGCCGCCGCCGAGGTCGCGCTGCTGGCACGCACCGGCCGGGAGTACGTGCTGCGCGCCGGGCTCGAGCCCCTGCGGGACGTCTACGACACGATCCTGGTCGACTGCCCGCCCTCCCTGGGCGTGCTGACCCTGAACGGGCTCACGGCGGCGGACCGCGCCCTCGTGCCGCTGCAGTGCGAGACCCTGTCGCACCGGGCGGTGTCCCAGCTGCTGGAGACGATCGCCGACGTCCAACGGCTGACCAACCGGGGTCTGCAGATCGCGGGGATCCTGCCGACGATGTTCGACGCGCGCACCCGCCACGCGCGCGACGTGCTCGCCGACGTGCGGCAGCGCTACGGCCTGCCGGTGCTCGAGCCGCCCGTGCGCAAGAGCGTCCGCTTCGCCGAGGCCCCGAACGCCGGCGTGTCCATCCTGGCCTATGACGACTCCGTGCCGGGCGCCGCCGCCTACCGGGCCGTGGGGGCCCGCCTGGCGGGCCTGGAGGTGCCCGAGCGGCTGCTCGAGGCGGCGGGGGCGTCGCCTGCACGGGTCGCCGCCGCGCGCGGACGGCCCGAGGAGCCCGGCT
>JAHWKQ010000228.1 GCA_019347785.1 Actinomycetota bacterium | reverse complement strand
TTGTGGAGCCGAGGGGAATCGAACCCCTGGCCTTCGCCATGCCATGGCGACGCTCTACCAACTGAGCTACGGCCCCGGATGCGAGTCGCGAGTGTAGCGTCAGGCCCCCGTGGCGGCCGACCCCGGGCCCTCCCCTCGACGGGCTCCCGGGACCGCCGTCCACGTCTCGGCAATGACGCGCCCGGCTCGCCGTACTCGATCACATACGCGCCGGTGGCGCGCTCCTCGTCCGTCGCCTGCCCGTCGTCGTCGTGGAACCACAGCAGGGCATGCACCCCGCCGTGGTCGGTCGGGCCGTCGACGTAGCGCGTCCTCATGCCGTCTCCCACAGACAGCCGTCGCCGGTGTTGTACCGCCGGGGGACCCGACGGCGGCGAGGCGGGCCCGCCCGACCCGGGGTGTGTCGGGTTTCGCACGGTGACGGTGACGTACTCGACACACTCCGGGTCTGAGCTGGGCGGCGCCGGCGTGAGGTCGATGAGCGCGTCGCCGCGGACGACGATCACGGCGGGCTCAGCCCGCGTCGACCTCTCGCAAGCGTCCGGTGGCGACGTCGTACACCAGACCGGAGACCGAGATGCCCTCGTCCATGTACGTGCACGTGGTGATGCGCTCGACGTCCTCGCGGACGCTGTCGTCCAGGTCGGAGAAGCCAAGGAAGTCGATTCCGGCGGCGTCGGCACCGGTCTCCTCCCGCAGCACCTGCTGGAACTCCTCGCTGTCGAACGACATCATCCCGCAGTCGGTGTGATGGATGACGACGACCTCGCGGGTGCGCAGCAGCCGGGTTGAGACGACCAGCGAGCGCAGCGCGTCGTCGGACGCGCGCCCCCCGGCGTTGCGGATCACGTGCGCCTCGCCGAGCACGAGGTCCAGGAACCGCTCCGGAGCCAGACGGGCGTCCATGCACGTCAGCACGGCCAGGCGACGTCGAGGCGCCATCTCCAGCTCGCCGCCCTCGTAGCTGTCGGCGAACCTCTCGTTGGCTTCCAGCAGCTCGTCGATCATCTCCCACCCCCGCAGCGTCGCCCGGAACGCTACGCGCCCCCCTCGCCTGGCCTCAACCCCGCCCCGACGCCTCCGCCGCCGCCGGCCATACTGCACCGATGCCCACCAGCGGCTGTGGGCGGGATGTGCGGGGCGTGTGGGTGAGCTGGAACGCCTGCAACGGCGGGTCGTCGACTGCCGGCGGTGCCCCCGGCTGGTCCAGTGGCGGGAGCGGGTCGCCGCCGAGCCTCGCGCGGCCTACGCCGGCTGGTCCTACTGGGGACGCCCGGTCCCCGGCTTCGGGGACCCCGGCGCCACCCTGCTCGTGTGCGGGCTGGCGCCGGCGGCGCACGGCGCCAACCGCACCGGTCGGATGTTCACCGGCGACCGTTCCGGCGACTTCCTGTACGGGGCGCTGCACCGGGCGGGACTGGCCAGCCAGCCGGTCTCGTCCCACCGCGGCGACGGTCTGCGGCTCATCGGCTGCTGGGTCACGGCGGTCGTGCGCTGCGCCCCTCCCGGGAACCGTCCCACGCCCGCCGAGCGCGACAACTGCGCGCCGTACCTCGCCGCCGAGCTGCGGCTGCTGCCCGTGCGCGTGGTCCTCGCGCTGGGGGGCTTCGCGTGGGACTCGGCCCTGCGCGTACTCGGGCCCCCACGTCCCAAGCCCGGGTTCGCCCACGGTGCCGAGGTGCGGGTGGGGGAGACGACGCTGCTGGGGAGCTACCACGTCAGCCAGCAGAACACGTTCACCGGGCGCCTGACCGCCGGGATGCTGGACGCGGTCGTCAGACGGGCGCGCGATCTGTCCCGCTGACCGCCCCCCCGGCGGTGCCCAGCTCGGTCAGGTGCCCGGTCTCGTTGTAGACGACCAGCCCCGACCCCCCGGCGTCCACCCGCAGCTCGGTGACCGAGCAGTTGCCGACGTCCTCCAGGACGCCCTCACGGCCGGGCGGCAGGCCCAGCACGTCGGCGACGGCCATTCGGATCGGTCCACCATGGCTGAACACGAGCAGGCCACCGTCGGTGCCGCACCGGGACGCCTGTTCCACCAGGCGCCGCAGCGCGGCGCGCATCCGCACCCGCACGTCCGCCCAGCTCTCCTTGCCCCCGCGCACCACGTCCTCCCCGCGACGGATCGCGGCGACGGCCTGGGGCTCGTCGACGGCGATGTCGTCCCAGGTGCGCCCGCTCCAGCGGCCGACGTCGATCTCGCGCAGCTGGTCGTCGACAGCCACGGGCAGGCCCAGGCGGCGCTCCGCCGGGGCGGCCGTCTCGGCCACGCGCGGCAGATCGCTGCGGACGGCCAGCGCCGGCCGCGGGCAACGCGCAACCAGCATCTCGGCGGTCGCCTCGGCCTGGGCGACGCCCAGCGTCGTCAGCCCGGGCCCACCCTGGCCCTGCACCAGCTCGGCGGCGTTCCACAGCGACTCCGCGTGGCGGACCATCACCACCCGCATCCGGTCCCCGCGGGTCAGTGGCGCTGGCCGACCGCCACGGGCTCGCCGGCGCCGTCGACCGTCACGGCCGGCGCGTCCGCCCACAGCCGCTCCAGGCTGTAGAAGGCGCGCTGCTCGGAGGTGAAGACGTGCACGACGATCTCGCCGTAGTCCAGCAGCACCCAGCCGGTCCGGGCCTCGCCCTCCCGGCGCACGGGCATACGGCCCTGCGCCTTGAGCCTGGCGACGATCTCGTCGGCGACGGTGCCCAGCTGACGCTGGGTGCTCGCCGACGCGAGGACGAAGAAGTCGGTGATGGCCAACAGGTCGCCGAGGTCGAGCACGAGGATGTCCCTGGCCTTCTTGTCCGCCGCGGCTCGCGCGGCGGCGTTCGCGAGGCTGCGGGACCCGAAGGTGTCGACGGTGCTCAGGTTGGCTGCTCCTCGTCCCGGCTGTGGGCCGAGCGGGCGCCGGCGGCGGGGCGTCCGTCCGCCGTTGCTGGTACCGGGGCGGAGGCTCCGGCGCACCCGGCCAGCGCCGGTTGCGCCGGAGCCGCCAGCCCCCGGCCGGG
>JAHWKQ010000044.1 GCA_019347785.1 Actinomycetota bacterium | reverse complement strand
AGAAGTAGCTGTGGTAGGGCTCGTCGGCGTAGATCGCGACCTGCTCCAGCGCGCCGCGCTCGAACAGCTCGATGAACGGGTCGCCGGAGATCTGGGTCGAGAACCGCGTGCAGCGGGCGCACAGCACGCACCGCTCGCGGTCCAGGGCCACCAGCGACGAGATGGGGATGGGCTTGCGGTAGCGGCGCTTGGAGTCGATGAAGCGGCTGTCGGGGGGGCCGTGCGCCAGCGTCTGGTCCTGCAGCGGGCACTCGCCGCCCTTGTCGCACTGGGGGCAGTCCAGCGGGTGGTTGATGAGCAGGAACTCGAGCTGGGCCTCCTGGGCGTCCTTGGCCAGGTCGCTCGTCCGGTGGGTCCGGACGACCATGTCCGGGGTGCACACGGTCGTGCACGACGTCATGGGCGCGGGCTTGCCCTCGACCTCGACCATGCACTGGCGGCACGCGCCGATCGGGTCCAGCAGCGGGTGGTCGCAGAAGCGCGGGACCGTGATCCCCAGCATCTCCGCCGCGCGGATCACCAAGGTGCCCTTGGGCACCTCGATCGGCGTGCCGTCGATGGTCAGGGCCACCATCGGGGTCTGACTCGTCCGGCTCACGTGCATCCCCTACCGGGCGTGCGGGTCATGCGGGCCGTCCCGACGCCGCCGGGCGCAGCCGCCCGCTGTTGTCCCCGACGGGTCCGGCGTGGCCCTCGATGTCGTCCGGCAGCCGGCCGTGCTCGATGAGGTGCTCGAACTCGTCCCGGAAGTACTTCAGGGCGCCGAAGATCGGGCTGGTCGCCCCGTCGCCCAGCGCGCAGAACGACCGGCCGAGCACCTGGTCGCAGATCTGCTCGAGGATGTCGAGGTCGGCGCTGCGCCCCCGGCCGTCCAGGATGCGCTCCAGGATCTGGGCCATCCAGAAGGTGCCCTCACGGCAGGGCGTGCACTTGCCGCACGACTCGTGCTCGTAGAAGCGCGTCCAGTTCAGGCAGGCGTCGACGACGCTGGTCTTGTCGCTGAACATGCACATGGCCGTCGTCCCCAGCAGCGACCCGGCGGCGGAGATCGACTCGAAGTCCATGGGCGTGTCGACGTGATCGGCGGTCAGCAGCGGCGTCGACGAGCCACCCGGCGCCCAGAACTTCAGCCGGCGCCCGGGCAGCATCCCGCCGGCGGACTCCTCCAGGATCTGCCGGGCGGTCGTGCCCAGCGGCCACTCGTAGTTGCCGGGTCGCACCACCTCGCCGGAGACGCTGAACAGCTTGGGGCCGGAGGACTTCTCGGTGCCCATGGAGCGGTACCAGTCCACACCGTGCTCGACGATGAAGCCCAGGTTGCAGACCGTCTCGACGTTGTTCAGCGCCGTGGGGCAGGCGTACAGGCCGGCGACCGCCGGGAAGGGCGGGCGCAGCCGCGGCTGGCCGCGGCGGCCCTCCAGGGCGTCGAGCAGGGCGGTCTCCTCGCCGCAGATGTAGGCGCCGGCCGCGTAGTGCAGGGTCACGTCGAAGTCGTAGCCGGATCCCAGGATGTCCTTGCCGAGGTAGCCGTTCGCGTAGGCCTCGGCGATGGCCTCCTCCAGGCGGACGCCGGGCCACAGGTACTCGCCGCGGATGAAGATGAAGCCGCGGTTGCTCTTGAGCGCCCACGCCCCGATCACCATGCTCTCCAGCAGCATGTGCGGGTCCCGCTCCATCATCTCCCGGTCCTTGAAGGTGCCGGGCTCGCCCTCGTCGGCGTTGATCACCAGGTAGGTGGGCTTGTCGCTGTCGCGGGGGATGAAGCCCCACTTGACCCCCATGGGGAAGCCGGCGCCGCCCCGGCCGCGCAGGCCGGAGTCCTTGATCATCTGCAGGATGGCGTCGGGGTCCATGTCCAGCGCCGCGCGGCCGGCGACCCAGCCCCCGGTGCGCAGATAGCCGTCCAGGGTGTGCCCGTCGGGCACGTCCCAGCGCTTGCTGATGACCTTCAGCGGCTCGGCCATGCCGTCAGGACCCCCCCTCGTCGCCGGTGGGCCCGTCCTCGTCGCCGAGGGAGGGCACCAGCGTCGCGCGCGGCGCCCCCGGCCCCGACGCCGGGGGCGGGACCGCGCCGTCGGACGCGCGCGCGTGGGTGATCGCCACGCCCATGGCCTCCGGGTCGCGTGGCCCCAGCCCGGCCAGCCGGTACTCGGCGTCGCGGATGCCCGTGGGCACGTAGCCCCGCGTCGGGGGGGGCGGCGCCTCCCCGCGCATGAGCCCGTCCACGAGCTCGACGGCGCGGTCGGGGTCCGTGCACTCGTAGTTGTAGTAGTCGATCGTGACGACCGGGGCGCCCTCGCAGTTGCCCAGGCACTCGGCGTGCTCCAGCGTCAGTTCGCCGCCGCCCGTCGTGCCGTCGTGCCCCACGCCGAGGTGCTCGCTCAGGCGGTCGAAGACCTCCTGGCCGCCGCGCACCTTGCAGCTGAAGTTCGTGCACACGCTGACCAGGTGGCGGCCCATCGGCTCGCGCTTGAGCATCGTGTAGAACGTCGCGACCCCGGCCACCTCCGCCTTCGAGAGCCCGAGCAGCTGCGCGCACTCGGCGATGCCCTCGTCGGAGACGTGGCCGTCCTGCACCTGGACGAGGTGCAGCAGCGGCAGCAGCGCGGAGCGCGCCCCCGGGTAGCGCCCGATGATCTCGTGCGCCCTCTCCCGCAGCTCAGCCGACAGCACCTACCGTCCCCCTTCCAGCTCAATGGACAGGTGGGCGCTGCAGAGGAGGCCGGTCCGTCCCGGGCGCAGCGTGAACGTGGCCCTTGCGGAGCCCGGGACGGGCCGGCCGGCGCAACGCGGACAGCGCCCGGTCACCTGTCCACCCCTCCCATGACCGGGTCGAGGCTGGCCACGGCCGCGATCACGTCGGGCACGAGCAGCCCGCGCGTCACGTCGGGCAGGCCGCCGATGTGCACGAAGGACGGGTCGCGGACGTGGACGCGGTACGGCTTGTTGGTCCCG
Organism: Actinomycetota bacterium; assembly: GCA_019347785.1. Taxonomy (GTDB): domain Bacteria; phylum Actinomycetota; class Nitriliruptoria; order Euzebyales; family Egibacteraceae; genus JAHWKQ01. The sequence goes on along the minus strand of JAHWKQ010000044.1, from coordinate 9,343 downwards.
TTCGACGTCACGTGGTAGCCGAGCTCCCCGCGCGGGGACTCCACCGGGACGTAGACCTGGCCGGCGGGGACGGTGAACCCCTCGGTCACGAGCTTGAAGTGGTGGATCAGCGACTCCATCGACTGGCCCATGATCTTGCCGATGTACTCGTTGGAGTTGCCGATGCCGTCCGGGCCGAGCGCGAGCTGCGCGGGCCAGCCGATCTTGCGGTCCGCCACCATCACCGGCCCGCCGGGCAGCCCGTCGAGGGCCTGCTCGACGATGCGCAGCGACTCGCGGACCTCCGCGAAGCGCACCAGGTAGCGCCCGTAGGCGTCGCCGCTGTCGGTGGTGACGACGTCGAAGTCGTACTGGTCGATGCCGCAGTACGGCTGGGCCCGGCGCAGGTCCTGGGGGACGCCGGCGCTGCGCAGGACGGGCCCGGTGACGCCCAGGTCCAGGCACTGCTCGGCGGTCAGCACGCCGACGCCCTTGTTGCGCTCGATCCAGATGGGATTGCTTGTCAGCAGGTCCTCGAACTCGTCGATGCGCCGGGGCATCTCGGCGAGGACCTGGCGCACGCGCCGGTCGAAGTCGTCGGGCACGTCCGAGGAGACGCCGCCCGGGCGGATGTAGCCGTGGTTCATCCGCAGGCCGGTGACGTACTCGAAGATGTCGAGCACCGACTCGCGCTCGCGGAAGCCGAACAGCATGACGCTGATCGCGCCCAGCTCCATGCCGCTGGTCGCCAGCCACACCAGGTGGCTGGAGACGCGGTTCAACTCGGTCATGATCACCCGGATCGCCTGCGCGCGCGCCGGGACCTCGTCGACGATGCCGAGCAGCTTCTCCACCGCCAGGCAGTAGCCGAGCTCGTTGAACAGCGGGGACAGGTAGTCCATGCGCGTCACGAACGTGACGCCCTGCGTCCACGGCCGGTACTCGGTGTTCTTCTCGATGCCGGTGTGCAGGTAGCCGATGATCGGCTCGTTGTGCAGCACCGTCTCGCCGTCGAGGGTCAGCCGCATGCGCAGGACGCCGTGCGTCGAGGGGTGCTGGGGCCCCATGTTGATGACCATGACGTCGTCCTCGACGGCGTCGGGCAGCTCCTGCCACTCGCCGGAGGCGACGGTGTACTCCCGGGGCGCGCGCGGCTCGACGGCCCCGGCCGGGCGGGAGCCGGTCGTCGCCGGCGTGCGGGGGTCGCTCATCGCGTGGCTCTCGCTGCGGTCGGGGGCATCAGTAGACGCGCTGGTCGGGGGGCGGGATGGAGGCGCCCTTGTACTCGACGTCCACGCCGCCCAGCGGGTAGTCCTTGCGGTGGGGATGACCCACCCAGTCGTCGGGCATGAGGATCCGGCTCAGGTTGGGATGGCCGGCGAACACCACGCCGAAGAAGTCGTACGCCTCGCGCTCCATGACGTTGGCGCCCCCGTACACCTCGGTCGCGGTCGCGACCCGCGGCCCCTCGTCGGGCAGGTTCACCCGCAGCCGGAACCAGTGGTTGTGGCGCACCGAGCGCAGCACGTAGTCCAGCTCGATACGGCCCTCCTGCTCCCGCGGGAAGGTCGGCCAGCCGGTCGTCTCCTGCTCGTTGGCGACGAACGTCCCCCCGGGCCAGTGCACGCCGGACAGGTCGGCCAGCAGCTCGCAGCCCACCGCAGGGTCGTCGCGGCAGAAGCGCAGGACCTCGACCAGCCGCCCGGCGGGGACGACGAGCGTCAGCTCGCCGCGGAACGCCACCGCCTCCAGGTCGCCGAAGGCGCCGGTGAGGTGGTCGCGCAGGCGGCGCAGGTGGTCGGGCAGGGCGACCTCGATCCCGGCCTCGACCTGGGCGGTGTACTCGCCGGCGGCGACGTTCGGGTTGTCGCTCATGACGCGCGCTCCGTCCTCATCGGGCGCCGCCCCGCCGGGCCCCCCGGGTGAGCGAGCCGGCACGCTCCGCGGCGGGGTCCGCGGCCGCGGGCACGGACTTGGCCAGCGGCTGCGTGGCCGCCTTGTCCGGCACGCTGGGGTCACCCGCGCCCGTCCAGCCGGTCCGCCGGCGGAAGGCATCCATCGACTCGCCCGGGCGCGGCCGCTCGACGAACTGCTCCTGCTTGATCTTCTCGTGCAGCTTGAAGATGCCGTCCATCAGCATCTCGGGGCGCGGCGGGCAGCCCGGCACGTACATGTCCACCGGCACGACGTGGTCGACGCCCTGCAGCAGCGCGTAGTTGTTGAACATGCCGCCGCTGCTGGCGCACACGCCCATGGACAGCACCCACTTGGGGTCGGCCATCTGGTCGTAGACGTTGCGCAGCACGGGGCCCATCTTCTGGCTGACCCGGCCCGCGACGATCATCAGGTCCGCCTGCCGGGGCGAGGCCCGGAAGATCTCCATGCCGAAGCGCGCGAGGTCGTGGTGGGCGGCGCCCGTCGTCATCATCTCGATGGCGCAGCACGCCAGCCCGAAGGTGGCGGGCCACAGCGAGCCGGCGCGCGACCAGTTGACGAACTTCTCGACGGTGGTCAGCAGGATCCCCGTGGGCAGCTTCTCCTCTAGTCCCAATCCAGGCCCCCCCGGCGCAGGATGTAGTAGTAGCTCTCGAACAGCAGCGCCACGAAGATCGCCATCACCACGAGCCCGTACCAGCCCAGCGACCGCAGGCTGACCGCCCACGGGTGAAAGAAGACGGCCTCGACGTCGAAGATGATGAACAGCATCGCGACCAGGTAGAACTTCACCGTGAAGCGGCTGGCGCGCACGTCGTTGACGCGCTCCGGGATGATGCCCGACTCGTATGCCGCGTTCTTCGTCGGGTTCGGCGCCGAGGGGCCCAGGCGGGAGGCGACCAGCAGCGACAGGCCGACGAAGGCCAGCGCCAGCACGAACAGCACGAACAGCGGCAGGTAGTCAGCGAGCACGCGGCCTCCAGGAAGTCACTGCGGCGCTGCCTCGCGCCGTCGAGTCGGCGTCACGCGCCGCCCGCGGCGCCGCGACCCGCGATCGGCCGACCAGCCTAGGGCCGAGGCGGGAGGGTGGCCAAACCGCGATGCTCACGCCGCCCGCACCGCCCGTGACAAGGAGTTGATGACCAGGTCGGTCGCGTCGGCGCTGCGGCGGTTCACCAGGTGGGCCATGAGCCGGAACACGAAGCGCATCACGGCGGGCCGGGGCATGCCGTGCACCGTGCAGAAGCGCATGATCCCGGGGTGACCGATGAGGCGCACGAACATCCGGCCCAGCGTGTAGTAGCCGCCCCACCCGGCGGCGACGGCGCGCTCGTACGCACGCAGCGGCTCGACGGAGCCGTCCCGCAGGGCCGCGTCGGTGGCCTCGGCGGCGAACGCCGCCGCCTCGATCGCGTAGCTGATGCCCTCGCCGTTGAAGGGGTTGACCATGCCCGCGGCGTCGCCGACGAAGACGACGCCCTTGTGCGCCAGCGGCTTGCGGTTGTGGCCCATCGGCAGGCCCGCCCCGCGCGGGCGGCCCGTCATGGTCTCCCGCGCGATGCCCCACTCGGGCGGGAAGCCCGCGACCCACTCGTCCAGCGTGCGCCGGTAGTTGGTCGAGCGGAAGTGGGCGGAGGTGTTCAACAGGCCCCACCCCACGTTGACGAGCCCCCCGTCCAGCGGGAAGACCCAGCCGTAGCCGGGCAGCAGCTCCCCCCCGCGGCGCAGCTCGAGGAACCCCTCCATGTAATCCATGTCGGCGCGGGGGGTGCGGTAGTACGCGCGGGTGGCGACCCCCAGGGGCCGCCGCTCGTCGCGGTGCAGTCCCAGCGCCACGGCCAGTCGTGCCGAGCCGCCGTCGGCCGCCAGGACCACCGGGGCCCGCACCTGGCCGGTGGCCCCGTCCGGGCGCCGGTACGCCACACCCCCCACGCGCTCGTGGGAGGAGTCCCGCCACACGGGGCCGGTCACCTCGGCCCGCTCCCACAGCTGCGCGCCGTGCGCGACCGCGTTGCGGGCGAGGGTGTGGTCCAGCAGCGCCCGGGTGGCCGTCAGGGAGTACGACGGCCAGTCGTCCAGCTCCGGCCACGGAAGGTCGAGCACGACCCCGCCGCCGTACATGCGCAGGCCCTCCTGCCGGCGCCACCCGGGCAGCTCCCCCCGCGCCTCCCGCCGCAGGCCGAGCATGCGCAGCGCCGCCACGGCGCGTGGGGTCAGGCCGTCGCCGCACACCTTGTCGCGGGGGAAGGCCTCCTTCTCCAGCACGACGACGTCGCGGCCGGCGTCGGCGAGCAGGGCCGCGGCGGCCGACCCGGCCGGGCCCGCCCCGACCACGACCGCGTCCGCGTGCGCCACCGCGCCGCCTGTGGCGGGTCCCGGGGTGGGCGGCACGACGGGCTCCTTGTCGGCGCGCCGGACACCTGCGACGGAAAGCCCCTTCCGCGTGCGACCAGCGCCAGTGTGCGGGAGCCGCCGGGACCGCCGGGGGAGCCGTGTGCCCACGACCCCTTCCGGACGCCCATGACGCCTCTGCGAAAGGCTAGCACCGGCCTTTTGTGAACTTCTTCACAAAGCGAGCCGCCAGTATAGCCCGCCCGCGCGGCCCGTCACCCGGCGCGCTCGGCCCAGTGCAGCGCGACCACCCCGCCGGTGAGGCCGCGCCACCGGACGGCCCGCCACCCCGTGGCGGCGGCGAGCGCGGCCAGCGCCGCCGGGTCGGGCCACCGGCGGATGCTGTCGGCCAGGTAGCCGTAGGCGGCGGGGTCGCTGGTGACAAGGCGCGCGGCCAGGGGCACGGCCGACAGCACGACGCGGTCGAACAGCACCCGGGGCACCGCCGCCTCGGGGCGGCTGAACTCGAGCACGACGAGGCGGCCGCCCGGGCGCACCACGCGGGCCATCTCGGTGAGCCCGGCGGCCGCGTCGGGCAGGTTGCGCAGCCCGAAGGCGATCGTGGCAGCGTCGGCGGCGGCGTCGGGCAGCGGAAGCCGCAGGGCGTCGGCGGCGCACCAGTCGACCCGGCCGGGTCGGCCGACGCCGGACCGGCGCCCGGCGCCCACGCGCAGCATCCGCCAGCTGAAGTCCACGGCGACGACGGTGGCGCCCGCCTCGGCCAGCTCGCCGGACAGGGCCCCCGTCCCCGCCGCGACGTCGACGACCGTCCGCCCCGGCGCCGCCCCCGCGACCCGGGCGGCGGCGCGCCGCCAGTGGCGGTCCCGGCCGAGGGAGAACACCGTGTTGGCCAGGTCGTAGCGGGGCGCGACCCGGTCGAACATGCGCCGCACGAGCCGCGCGTCCTTGTCCGGGCCCGGCCGGGGGTCCGGCAGCCGGGGGCTCCGGTCGTGTTCGGTCGGCACGTCGCGGCAGTGTAGGCGGCCGGGGCGGTGGCCACGGCCGCCTGGCCGGGTGCGGCCACGGGGGTCGGGCGTTCAAGTCAGCCGGGACCGGTGCCGATGCTCCCGGGACCAGCCAGCCGCCCCACGGAGGCATGATGAGGCTCCGACGGCGTCGCCCGCCCGCCCACAGCGGCGACGACGGCATGTTCTGCAGGCTCTGCGGACGGTACATGGCCATCGACGAGGACGGGTGCTGTGTCCTGGGCCATGTCGTGACCGCTCCGGTGGGTGACTCCCCGTCCGTGGGGACCGCGTCGGCGCCCGACGGCCGGGTCGACCTCCCGCTCGCCTCGGAGGCGACCGGGACGGAGGCGGCGCCGGCTGGTCGGGGGCAGCCGGCGCCGTCCACCGACGCCGCGCCCCGCGGCGCCCTGGAGGAGCTGCTCGCCTGGGACGCCCCGTCCGGGCAGGACCCGTCCGGCGGCGAGCCGACGGTCCCCATCGAGCCCGCGGCGCCGGTCGCGGCCGAGGAGCCCGACGACGAGCCCGGCGCCGAGCCGTCGGACCGGCCCGACGACGGCGTGCCCTCGGGCGGGCCCGCGGCCGACGAGGGCGGCGAGACGCGCGACGACGACGAGGACGATGACGAGACGCGCGACGACGAGAAGCGCGACGACGAGACGCGCGACGACGACAAGCCGGCGGCCCCGTGGACCGCCAGCGGGCACCACGTCGGCATGCTCCTGGTCGGAGCGCTGCTGTCGCTGGCCATGTTCGGCCTCACCGTGGTCCTGGGCGCCCTGGCCTGAGCCCACGGGGCCGGCCCCTCCCGGGCCCACCGACCGCCGGCCGTGACTCGTAGAGTGGGCCCCTGTGCGCTACCGAGTGGACGAGCTGGCGGCCCGCTGCGACGTGACCGTCGACACGGTGCGCTTCTACCGGTCGCGCGGGCTGCTGCCGCCGCCGCGGCGCGAGGGGCGCGCGGCCTGGTACGACGATGACCACGTCGAGCGGCTCCGGCGCATCCGTGCCTGCGAGGACCAGGGTCTGTCGCTCGACGCGATCCAGCGGCTGCTGTCGGGGCGGCTCGAGGCCTCCGACGCCGCGCTGGTGGCGGCGCTGTCCTCGCCGGAGCGGTCCGGGCGGCCGCTGACCCGGGCGGAGCTGGCGGAGCGCACCGGCATGTCCCCGGTGCTGCTGGAGGCGATCGAGCGCGAGGGTCTGCTGGCGCCGCGGACGGTCGCCGGCGAGGCCCGCTACACCGCCGACGACGCCGAGGCGGTGACGGCGGGACTGGCCATGCTCGAGGCGGGGGTCCCGTTGAGCGAGCTGCTCGACCTGGCCCGGCGCCACGACGAGGCGATCCGGGCGACGGCCGCCCAGGCGGTGGACCTGTTCGTCCGTTTCGTGCGCGACCCCATCCTGGGGTCGGCGGCGTCCCCCCAGGACGCGTCGGCGCGGCTTGTCACCGCCTTCCAGGAGCTGCTGGACGCCACCACCTCCCTGGTGACCCACCACTACCGCAGCGTCCTGCTGGCGCTGGCCCACGCGCGGGTCGAGACGGCCGAGGCGGCGGAGCCCGACGGGGCCGGCGGAGCGGCTCCGCCGTGAGCCCGGGCACCGGCGTGCGGGCGCCGCTGGTCGCGCGCACGGTTGCGCTGGATCACCCGCTCCGCCTCGTCGACCACCTTCCGGACGGCGCCGGCTTCGTGTGGCTTCACGGCGACGACGGGCTGGTCGGCTGGGGTGAGGCGGCGCGCGTCGATCCCGGCGTGGGCGAGGGGCGCTTCGCCCGGGCCGCCGACATGCTCGCCGAGCGCTTCGCCGCGTGCGAGGTCGACGACGACGTCGGCGTCCCGGGCTCCGGACCGGTCGCCTTCGGCGCGTTGACCTTCGACCGGCGCAGCGGCGGCTCCGCGCTGGTCGTGCCCCGGGTCCTGGTCGGGCGGCGGGGCCCGCGGGCGTGGCGGACCACGATCACGGCGGGCGACCCGGCGGCCGCGCGCGCCCCCGTCGGCGGGGAGGCCCCGGTGCCGCCCGCGCGGGTGCGCTACGCCGGCTCGACCGTGCCGGAGCTGCGGTGGCTGGAGGCGGTCGCGGCGCTCGTCGAGCGGATCCGGGGTGGCGCGCTCGACAAGGTGGTGCTGGCGCGCGACCGCCTCGTGTGGTCCACGGCCGCCTTCGACCCCCGGGTCCTGCTGCGCCGCCTCGGGGGGCGCTTCCCGGACTGCTTCACCTACTGGTTCGAGGGGCTCGTGGGCGCCACCCCGGAGCTGCTCGTGCGCCGGGTCGGCGACGCGGTCGAGTCGACCGTGCTGGCGGGGTCGACGCCGCGGGGCGCCGATCCGGCGGACGACGCGCGGCTCGGCGCGGCGCTGCTGGCGTCGGACAAGGATCGCCGCGAGCACGCCCTGGCGGTCGAGTCCGTGCGCGCCGCGCTGGGCCCCCGCTGTGTCCGCCTGGACCTGGACCCGCGGCCCTCCCTGCTGCGCCTGGACAACGTGCAGCACCTCGCCACCCGCGCGGGGGGGACGCTCCGCGCCCCGGCCACCTCGCTGCAGCTCGCCGGCGTCCTGCATCCCACTGCGGCGGTGTGCGGCGCGCCCACCTCCGACGCGATGCGGGCGATCCGCGCGCTGGAGGGCATGCAGCGGGGCCGCTACAGCGGCCCGGTGGGCTGGGTGGACGCCCGCGGCGACGGGGAGTGGGGGGTGGCGCTGCGATGCGCCGAGCTGTACGGGGCGCGGGCGCGCATGTTCGCCGGCGCCGGGGTCGTCGAGGGCTCCCTGCCCGAGGCGGAGCTGGAGGAGACGCGCCTCAAGCTGCGGGCCATGCAGTCGGCGTTCGAGGGCTGACGGGCCCGGCGCTCACGCCCCCAGGGCGGCATCGACCCGCTCGTTCAGACGGCGGTGCAGCGCGCGGTTGTCCGCCCGGTCCGTGCGCACCTCGACGATCTGGACCCCGCCCCGCTCCCCCGCGGCGGCCACGGCCGCCGGCAGGGCGGCCGCCGCCTCCACGAGCCGGTGGCCGACCCCGTGCACGGCCGCCAGTGAGGCGAGGTCGACGCCGTGGGGGGTGCCGAACAGCCGCTCGAACCCGTCCGGGAACCCGGCCTGCGGCAGGAAGGAGAAGATCCCGCCGCCGTCGTTGTTGACCACGACGAGCACGCAGTCGACCGACTCGCCCTGCAGCAGCAGGCCGTTCTGGTCGTGCAGCAGCGACAGGTCGCCGGCCAGCGCGAGGGCGGGACCAGCAGTGGCCAGGGCCACGCCGAGCGCGGTCGAGACGAACCCGTCGATGCCGCTGGCGCCGCGATTGGCCAGTACCCGCAGGCCGCGACGGGGCCACATGACCCGGTCCAGGTCGCGCACGGGCATGCTGTTGGCCACCGTGAGGGTGGCGCCGTCGGGCGCGAGGGCCGCCAGGTCCCGGGCGGCGGGCGGCTCGCTGGGCGCCTCGGCCGCGTCCAGGACCTCGTCGATCGCCTTGCGCGCCCGGGCCTCGGCCCGCAGCCAGGCGCGCAGCCACGCCGACGGGGGCCGTGGGGCCAGGGCCGCCGCCAGGGCGGCGCAGAGCGGGGCCGGGTCGGCGGCGACGACACGCGACACCGCCCGGCGCGGGTCCCGGTCCAGGCCGTCCGGGTCGACGAGGACCTGCTCGACGTCGGGGCCGAGCAGCGCCAGCAGAGGGCGCGACAGGCCGACCTTGCCCACCACGACGGCGGCGGACGGCCGGTGGGCGGCGGCGAAGGAGGGGCCCGCGAGCAGCGACGCGTACGTCGAGACGGCGTGGGGGCCGGTGCGGGCGCCCGACTGCGGCTCGGCCAGCAGCGGCCAGCCCGCGGCCTCGGCCAGCGCGGCGAGGGGGGCCGGGTCCGTGTCGACGTCGCCGGCGACGACCACCCCCCGCTCATGGTCGTCGACGAGCCGGGCGAGGGCATCGACCTGCCCGGGCGAGGGAGGGCGCACGGGCCGGTCGGCGACCACCCAGGGCCGGCCGTCGGGCCGGCCGTCGAGCGGGTGGGGGAAACCCGGGCCGTCCGGGAGCGGCACGAGCGGGTCCCGCAGCGCGACGTTGAGATGCACGGGCCCGGG
>JAHWKQ010000227.1 GCA_019347785.1 Actinomycetota bacterium | reverse complement strand
CCGGCCTGGGCCTGCACACCGCGCGGCTGTCGGGGGGCGACGCGGCGGCGCATGCGGCCGCGGTCCGGGGCTGGCGGGGCGCCGTCACCGCCCTGGGGGGCGCGGCGGTCGTGCGCCGGCGGGTGCCGGGCCTGGACGGTCCCGACGACATCTGGGGCCCGCCGCCGTCCTCGGTGGGGATCATGCGCAGCGTCAAGGAGGCGCTGGACCCGCAGCGGCGCCTGGCCCCCGGGCGCTTCGTCGGCGGCCTGTAGACGACACCGACCCAGGAGCGACCACATGAGCGACCAGCGGCCGGACGACACCGGCGCGCGGACGACGCAGCAGACGCCGCGGCAGGCCGGGGAGGGGACCCCGCAGGTCACCACCGCCCCGCGGGAGCAGGCGTGGTCGGGTGTGTTCGACACCCACCACCCTCCGCAGGCCGAGCTCATCGACGACTGCGTGCACTGCGGCTTCTGCCTGCCCACCTGCCCGACCTACGCGCTGTGGGGCGAGGAGATGGACTCCCCGCGCGGGCGCATCTGGCTGATGAAGATGGGGCTGGAGGGCGAGATCGAGATGGACGACACGTTCGTCCGCCATCTCGACGCGTGCCTGGGGTGCATGGCGTGCGTGACCGCGTGCCCGTCGGGTGTGCAGTACGACAAGCTCATCGAGGACACGCGCGCCCAGATCGAGCGCAACTACCCGCGCGGCCGAGCCGACCAGCTGTTCCGCCGGCTGGTCTTCGCCCTGTTCCCCCATCCCCGGCGGCTGCGCGCCGCCAGCCTGCTGAGCTGGGCCTACCAGCGCTCGGGCGCGGCCGCCGCCCTGCGGCGCTGGGGGGTCACCGGCCGGCTGCACCCGCGGCTGCGGGCGCTCGAGGCGCTGATGCCCGACGTGGGGCTGCGCACGCTGGCCCGCACGACACCGACGCTGACCGAGGCGCGGGGCCCACGGCGGCGGCGCGTCGGGATGCTCACCGGCTGCGTGCAGCGGGTCTTCTTCTCCGACGTCAACGCCGCCACCGTCCGGGTGCTCGCGGCCGAGGGCTGCGAGGTCTACGCGCCCCGGTCCCAGCAGTGCTGCGGAGCCCTCATGGTCCACGCCGGGCAGGAAGGGCAGGCGCTGGACAAGGCCAGGGCGATGATCGACGTCTTCGAGGGAACGGGCGTCGACACGATCATCGTCAACGCAGCCGGCTGCGGCTCGACGATGAAGGAGTACGGCTACCTGCTGCGCGACGACGAGCGGTACGCCCAGCGCGCGAGGGCCTTCAGCGACAAGGTCCGCGACGTCACCGAAGTCCTGGCCGAGCTGGAGCCGGCGGCGCCTCGGCACCCCATCGTCGCGCGCGTGGCGTACCACGACGCGTGCCACCTGGCCCACGCCCAGGATGTGCGCGGCGAGCCGCGCTCGACGCTGTCCACAATCCCGGGCCTCGAGCTCGTGGCGATCCCCGAGCCGGAGATCTGTTGCGGGTCGGCAGGCATCTACAACCTCGTGGAGCCCGAGGCCGCCGAGGACCTCGGCCGGCGCAAGGCCGACAACATCACCTCGACCGGGCCGGACGCCATCGCGACCGCGAACCCCGGGTGCCTGCTGCAGATCCGCAGGCACATGTCCACCAACGGCCACTCCCCGCCGTTGTTCCACCCGATCGAGCTGGTGGACGCCTCGATCCGCGGCGTCGACCCGTTGTCCTGAGCGAGGAGCCCCTTCATGGTCACGAACCCCTTCCAGAGCACGGCGTCGGCGCCGACCCGCGAGACGAGGATGCGCCGGTCGTGCCTCGCCGTGCCCGGGTCGAGCCCGAAGATGCTGAAGAGCTCGGCGGACTCCGACGCCGACCAGGTGTTCCTGGACCTGGAGGACGCCGTCGCCCCCGGCGAGAAGAAGGGGGCGCGCGACCACGTCGTCGAGGCGCTGAACACCGTCGACTACGGCGAGAAGGTCGTCGCCGTGCGGGTCAACGACGTGACGACGCGCTTCTGCTACGGCGACATCGTCGAGCTGGTGCGCGGCGCCGGCGACAACGTCGACTGCCTGATGATCCCCAAGGTCCAGGACGCGGGCCAGATGTGGTTCGTCGAGAACCTGCTCAACCAGCTCGAGGCGGACCTGGACATGGACCATCGCATCGGGCTGGAGGTTCAGATCGAGACGGGCACCGGGTCGGTCAACATGACCGAGATCGCGCGGGTGACCGACCGCACCGAGACCCTGATCTTCGGGCCGGGCGACTACGCGGCGGACCAGAACGTCCCACAGCTGGACCTCGGCATGATCGAGCCGGAGTACCCGGGCCACCAGTGGCACTACATCATCGCCCAGATCACGAACAACGCCCGGGCGGTCAGAGCCGACGCGATCGACGGCCCCTACGGCGACTACGGCGACCCCGACGGCTACCGCGAGTCCTGCAAGCGGGCGAGGCTGCTCGGGATGGACGGCAAGTGGTGCATCCACCCGTCCCAGATCGAGATCGCCAACGACGTGTTCACGCCCACCCGGGAGGAGTACGAGTTCGCCGAGCGGGTGCTGTCCGCCTACCAGGAGGCCATCGAAGCGGGCAAGGGGGCAGCCACGCTCGACGGCAAGATGATCGACGAGGCGTCCCGCAAGATGGCCCAGAAGCTGGCCGAGCGCGGGCGGGCCGCAGGGCTCGGCTGAGCCTCAGCCGCGTCGGCGCCCGCGGCGCCGCTGTCGGAACTGCTGGGTGCGCTCGCGCCGGCGCAGGCGCTTGAACACGACCCGGCGGCGGCGGCGCTCGGCCCGGGCGCGCGCCTTCCCCCGCAGCTTCAACAGCCCGTACGCCCCGGCGGGGATGAGCACGGCCTTGTTCTTGTACCAGGGCTTGCCCTGCGAGCCCTGGCCGGCGTCCTGCTGGTTGGTCATGCGGTGTCCTCCCGGTGTCGGGTGCCTGGACGTGCCTGGGTCGCACGATGCCCGTCCGGGCCGGATCGTAGGCCGTCCACGGGCGGCGGCCCACACCCGGGCCCCGCGGTCGAAAGGGGGCCGCCCATGACCGGGCTCGTGCTCGCCGGCGACAGC
>JAHWKQ010000226.1 GCA_019347785.1 Actinomycetota bacterium | reverse complement strand
CGGGTCGGCCCGCGGCGACCGCGGCCATCGTCTCGACGGCCGGCTCCACGGCGTCGGCATGACCCAGGAAATCGCCGGTGGCCACGACCAGGTCGGGGGCCAGGCGCGCGCAGCCGCGCACGAAGGCCCGCTTGCGCTCCTGCCCGGGGAGCAGGTGCAGGTCGGAGACGTGCAGCATTCGCAGCGGCGCCCGCGCGGCGTCCCGCAGCGCCGGGACCGTGACGTGACGAAGGGCGAACCAGTTGCGCTCGACCAGCGCCGCCCAGGCCGCCGTGGCCACGGCTCCGGCCGTCACGCGCCACCAGATGCCGTCAGCCATCCTGGTAAAGGTACCGGCCGACGGCGGCCAGTCCTCCCAGGTCGTGGATGTCGGAGTCCATGAGAGGGACCTGCACGAGGGCCGGCGGGTCGAGGCCACGCAGCGCCGCCGCGATCGTGCGCTGCTCGCGGGCCACCACGTCGACCCGGTCCAGGTGCAGGCGCAGCAGCTGTGCCGTCGTCCGCTCCGCCACACCCCCGTCCAGGCGGGCGGCCGCGGCCGCGACGGCCCCGCGGTCCAGGCCGGCCAGCGCCGGGTCCGGCGGCGGCGTCGTCCTGTTGACGACCACGCCGGCGGTGGGCATGCCCTCGTGCTGGAGCCGGCGCAGGAAGAAGCGCGCCTCGCGCAGGGCCGGGACCTCCGGCCCTGCGATGACGACGAACGCCGAGCCGGGCTCCTGCAACAGCCCGTAGACCGACTGGGCGCGCCGCTTGAAGCCGTCGTACATGCCCTCGAACGCCTGGAAGAATCCGCCGAGATCATCCAGCACCTGCGAGCCGGTGATCCGCGACGCCGCCCGCATGAACAGGCCCGTGCCGAGGCCGACGGCGCGGCCCAGCGTCTTGCCGGCGGCCAGGCCCGGCGCGAGGAAGACCTTCAGCAAGCGGCCCTCCAGGAAGTCGGTCAGCCGCCGGGGGGCGTCCAGGAAGTCCAGCGCGTGACGGGTCGGGGGCGTGTCGACGACGATGCAGTCCCACTCACCGGCGACGTGCAGCCCGTGCAGCTTCTCCATGGCCATGTACTCCTGGGTGCCGGCCAGGGAGCTGGACAGCTGCTCGTAGAAGCGGTTCGAGCGGATGCGTGCGGCCCGGGCGGGGTCCGGCGCGTAGCGCTCCACGACATCGTCGAACGTGCGCTTCATGTCCAGCTGCATCGCGTGCAGCCCCTCCACGCCGCGCACCGGCCGGGGCGAGTTGTCCAGGGCGCGCAGCCCCAGCGACTGCGCCAGCCGCCGGGCGGGGTCGATGGTCAGGACGACCGTGCGGCGCCCGCGACGCGCGGCGCCCAGCGCGAGGGCCGCGGCCGTCGTGGTCTTGCCCACGCCACCCGAGCCGGTGCAGACGATGAGGCGCCGCCCGCGCACGACGGCGGTGAGGTCGCGGGGGCGCGCGGTGGCCTGCGCCGCCCGGGCCGGGACCGCGGGCGTGGGGCGGACACCGGGGGCCGCGGTCACCGTCACCGGCCCGGGTCGGTCGCCCGCAGGATGGCGTCGGCGAGCACCGACAGCTCCCGGTGCCCGAAGTCGTCGCCCGCCACGTACGGCAGCTCGAGCGTCGGCAGGTCGACGCGCGCGGCCAGCTCCCGGCGCATGCGCTCCTGCAGGGCCAGCCGCCGCAGGTGGCGCAGCCCCGTCTCGCGAAGCGCCGCGGCCGCGGCGGGGTCGAGCGCCAGGCCCCCGCGCCCCACCATCCCGGCGACCTGGGTCGGCCCCAGCCCGTCGGCCAGCGTCGCGGCGCCCTCCTCGTCGAAGCGGGCGGGCATGACCCGGTTGACGACGACCGGGCCGACCGTGACCCCCAGGCTCCTCAGCGCGTGCACGCTGTCGACCGTCTCGGCGATCGGCATCTCCTCCAGCAGCGTCACCAGTTGCAGATGCGTGCGGCGGCCGTCCAGCAGCATGTCGACGACCGTCTGGGCCTGCTGGCGGACGGGGCCGACGTTGACGAGCTCGGTGGTGGCCTCGGGCGCGCGCAGGAAGTTGACGATGCGCCCCGTGGGCGGCGCGTCCAGGATGATGCGGTCGTAGTGGAAGCGCCCGTCGGGGTCCCGGCGGCGCTCCATCTCCTTGACCTTGCCGACCAGCAGCACGTCCTTGAGGCCCGGCGCCGCGGTGGTCGCGAAGTCGACCATGGTGGAGCCCACCACCAGCTTCGACAGGCGCCGCGCCCCGTAGAACAGGTCGAGGTACTCCGAGAGCGACGCCTCGGGGTCGATCGACATCCCGAACAGGCCGGGGCGAAACTCGCGCTCGGTGAAGTCCCACGGCCGCGTGTCGAACATCCGGGAGAACGTCTGGCGTCCCTCGATCTCGACCAGACAGGTCCTCCCCGGCCTCCCACGCCCCCGGCGCACGGCGGCCAGGGCCAGGGCCGCGGCGACCGACGACTTGCCCACGCCACCCTTGCCGGTGACGATCAGCACGCGCGGTTCCCACAGCCGGGTCGACTCCACGGGTCCTCCGAGTACGCGGCCGCCGGGCGACCCTACAATCGGGGGCCATGGCCGCCCTTCCCATTCTGGGCCGTCTCCTCTCGCCACGCCGCGTCGGCGCCCTCCTGGTGCTCGCCGGCCTGCTCGTGGGCTCGGGCGCGGCCGCGGTCGGCGCCCGGACGCGGGACGAGGGACCGCTCGTCGACGTGCTCGAGATCGACGGTCTCCTCGACCCGCGGCTCGCCGACTATCTGGACGACGCGATCGCCACGGCCGGACGCCAGCGCGCCGAGGTGGTGGTGGTCCAGCTCGACACGCCCGGCGCTCTGCGGGTGTCCGCCGGGCGTCTGGCCCGCATGCTGACCTCCAGCAGCGTGCCGGTTGCCGTGTGGCTGGGCCCGGACGCGACGGCGGCCGGTGCGGGGACGCTCGTGGCGTACGGCGCGCACGTGCTGGCGATCGCGCCCGGCGCCCGCCTGGGACCGGCCGCGCCGGTCGACCTGGCGCGTCCGCACGGGCCATCACGCTCCCGCCCGCGCGCAAGAACGTGGAGGCCACGTTCAATCCGCCGACG
>JAHWKQ010000225.1 GCA_019347785.1 Actinomycetota bacterium | reverse complement strand
CAGGTCACGCCCGCCGGCCAGCCGCACCGCGACGACGGCGTCGCCGGAGGGTTCCTGTGCCGCCAGGCCACGGCGCACCGCCGCCCGCGGGGCGGCGAGCGCCGCGAGGCCGATCGCCGTGCGCGCCGCGCCCAGCAGCCGCCCGACCGCGACCGGCTCGGCCGAGGCCGCGCGACGCAGCACCGAAGCGTCCACCCGCGCACCCTCCTCGTCGGCGGCCCTCGCCGGCCGCGCGTCACGGTAGCCGAGTTAGGGTGGAGTGGTGGAAGCGCGCGCCGGGCCGATGACCTGCTACCGCCACCCGGACCGGGAGACCCGACTGTCGTGCTCATCGTGCGGGCGCCCGGTGTGCGTCGAGTGCGTGCGCGCCGCGGCGGTCGGGCAGCGCTGCCCGGACTGCGCCGCCCCGCAGGGCCGTGCGCGGGTCATCACGGCCGCCGACATCCGTGGGGGCGGCGTGAGCCGGGCGCCGGTCTCGACCGTGCTGATCGGGATGTCCGTCGGCGTCTTCGCACTCACCCTGGTCGCGCCGGACCTGGGCCGGCAGCTGTACGCGTACGGCGCCCAGGCCAACGGCGCGGTCGAGGCGGGGCAGTGGTGGCGGCTGCTGACCGCGGCCTTCCTGCACCAGGGCCTGTTGCACATCGGCTTCAACATGTGGGCGCTGTACATCTTCGGACCGGCGCTGGAGGAGCGGGTCGGCAGCTGGGCGTTCACGGCCCTGTACCTCAGTTCCGCGGTCGCCGGCGGGGCGTTGTTCTTCCTGCTCGGCACCGGGGTGGCGGTCGGGGCGTCCGGGGCCATCTTCGGCCTGTTCGGCGCCTGGCTGGCGATCTTCACGCGCAGCCGCAACACGGTCGCCGGCAGGGCCGTCTTCCAGCAGCTGGTGACGCTGCTGGCCATCAACCTGGCCTTGCCGCTGGTGGTACCCAACATCGCCTGGCAGGCCCACCTCGGTGGTCTGGTCACCGGGTTCGCCGTCTCCGGCGTCTGGCTCGCCGCGTCGCTGCGGGGACCGCGTCGGACGCCGGCACGGGCGCTGGTCGCCGTCCTGCCCGGGCTGCTGGCGCTCGGGCTCGTCCTGGGAGCGGGAGCCTGAGGGGTGACCGAGGAGGTTCGTGAGCACATCGTCGTGCGCGCGAGCCCCGACGCCGTCATGGACGTCATCGCGGACTTCGAGCGCTACCCCGAGTGGCAGGCCGAGGTACTGCGGGTCGAGATCCTCGAGGTCGACGAGCGGGGGCGGGCCACCCGGGTCCGCTTCGTCGTCGACGCGAGGATTGTGCGGGCGACGATGGTTCTGGCCTACGCCCACGCGCCCGACGCGATGCGCTGGAGCCTCGTCGAGGGCGACCAGGTGCGCCGCAACGACGGCGCCTATCTGCTGTGGGAGCGGCCGGACGGCTCGACCGACGTCACCTACGAGCTGGTGGTCGAGCCGGCCGTGGCGGTGCCCGCCGTCGTCCGGCGCAGCGTGGCGCGCCACATCGTCGACGGGGCGCTGCGGGGTATGAAGCGGCGCGTGGAGGCCGGTGTCGGCCGCTAGCGGTCGGGGGCGCGGGGCTACACTGCGCCGACGAAGGAGCCCCCGTGGACGTGACCCCAGCCGAGATCCGCAAGCTCGTCGACAGGCCGGCGACCGACGCGTGCGTCACCAGCCTGTACCTGGACACGGACGGCTCGCGGTACCCGAAGGCGGCGGACTACCTGGCCCGGCTGGACGCCCTGGTCCGTGACGCGCGGCACACCGCGGAGCGGCTGGACGTCAAGCGGCGCGGGGGCGTCCATGCTGATCTGGAGGCCATCGACGACTGGGTCCGCGGCGAGTTCGACCGTGGCGACACGCGCGGGCTGGCGGTGTTCAGCGCCCAGGGGGAGGTGTTCGAGCAGGTGCGGGTCGCCATGAGTGTGCGCAACATCCTGCGGATCGCCGACCGCCCCTACGTGGTGCCGCTGCAGGCGCTGCTGGGACGCTCCCACCACGTCGTCCTCGTGATCATCGAGCGTGACCGGGCGCGCATCCTGCGCTACCACCTCGGCCGCGCCTGGGAGTACCTGAGCACGAACTCGGCCGTGCACGGCCAGCACGAGAAGGGCGGGTGGTCACAGGCCCGCTTCCAGCGCAACATCGACCACAGCGTCCTGCTGCACAAGAAGGACACCGCCGAGATCCTGCTCAGGCTGCACGCCGACGAGCGGGTCGATGCCCTGGTTCTGGCCGGCCCGCACGAGGAGGCGGTCGACTTCTCCAAGCTGCTGCACCCGTACCTGCGCGAAGTGCAGCACGGCGACCCGCTGTCGCTGCCGCTGCACGCCGCCGCCGGTGACCTGCGCGACCGTCTCCGCGACATCGAGCAGGAGCTCGTCTCCACCCGCCGCCGGGAGCTGCTCGAGCGCCTGGCGGCGGCGCAGGGTCAGGCCGAGAGGGCCGCGTTCGGCATCCGCCACGTCGTCGAGGCCGTCAACGCCAAGCGGATCGGGGTGCTGTTCGTGGTGGAGGGGGCCGGCGTCCCCGGATGGCGCAGCGCGAGCGGGGCGCTGGCGCTGCACGAGGAGGAGGCCGCCGCGTACGGCACTCCCGTCGAGCAGGTCGACGACGTCGTCGACGAGGTCATCGAGGAGGCGGTGCGAGCCGACGCCCAGGTGGAGCTGTTCCGCGACGGGGCCAGGCTGCACGGCCACCCCGTCGCCGCGCTGCTGCGCTTCTGACGAGCCGGAAGTGGGTCAGGCACGTTCCACACCGGCCGACGGGCTGGCCGTCGGCGTCGACGTGGGCGGGACGAAGGTGCTGGCCGGGCTCGTGGCCGGCGACGGGCGCGTCCTGCACCGACTCCGCCGTGACACGCCCGCGCACGATCCGGACGGGATCGTCCGCCTGGTCGCGGACGTGGTCGCGGAACTGCGCGCCGGGGGAGGGGCCGCCGCGGCGCCCGTCGGGGTGGGGGCGGCGGGCATGGTCGACCTGGGGGGCGTGATGCGCTACGCGCCCAACCTGGACTGGCGCGACTTCCCCCTGCGCGCGAGCCTTGTGAAGCTGCTGGGCGACGACGT
>JAHWKQ010000224.1 GCA_019347785.1 Actinomycetota bacterium | reverse complement strand
GTCGTGACACGTCCAGACGCCTTCCCCGACCCGGTCGGCTGGTTCATGATCTGGCTGAAGACCTGGGCTCAGGGGCGCATCGACCCATGCGGTCGCGACCAAGGTCATCGCCGCCCCGTACCTCGAGCCGCTGCCGGGTGAATCCCGTCCTTCGGCGGGACCTCCTGAGCGGATATGGCCGCGGTGACGGCCTGCTCGCGGCGCAGCAGCGCCTACCGCGACGAAGGATCTGGTTCCAGCCTGCCCCCGCCGTGCTTGATGGCGACCCCGAGGATCTGCTGCGGTGGCCATGCGGCCAGGCCCCGGACGCTCGCCGTCAGGTGCCCCGCGCCCAGCTCCGGAAGCTGCTCGATCCCGGCGGAGCCCAGCTCGTCGAGCCATGCCTCGCCCGCGGCGGCGCGTTCACGTCGAGCGGCGCGCTCGCCAGCCTGTCCCTGCACCACCACGCCGATCCCCGCCACCCCGCTGACGGCCACGGCCAGTGCTGCAACCCGGCGTCGCCGCGCACAGACTGCTGCCGCGCGCTCCGCCTGCAAGCGCTGCTGACGGCGTTGCTCCTGGCGTCGCGCTTCGTCAAGGGATCACTGGCCGACATGCAAGGCAACCTTCTTCCACCAGCCATGCGAGCGGGGCGCCGAACGACCGCACGCAGCGCGGAACGGTTGCGCGTCACCATGCGGTTACGATATCGCGTAGTAACGCTTCGCAGTGCAACGATGCGGTCCAGCGGCATCCGGCGGCGTCCCATATGTCGACCCCGCATCGGTCAGTCCCGAGGTTGCCCGTTCTCCACGGCAGCGGGGTAACGGAGCTTCCGGCGGATCTCGTGGCCGGGGCTGATGATGTGCTCGCGGCGCACCCGTCCATGATCGTCGAGCCAGAGCGTGAAGAGCATGCGAGACGCGGGCAGCGCGAACTCGACGGCGTGGTCCTCGCCGCGGACCGTTCTCACGTCGACGACATCGCCGGCGGCGTACGGCGCAAGCCGGACGTACTCCCTGCCCGTCAGGGAGGTCGAGGTCGCCGGTCCCTCTCGCCCTGAATGGCTGGTGACCTGCTCGCGCAGCTCGAGCCGAGGCACGGCGCGCATCCGCCGGAGCACCGACCGCAGCAGCTCGAGCCGCGTGAGGGTCGGCGGCCAGTCCAGGTCGCCGGTGAACCGGCCGCCCTCCCGGCCGGGGGCGCCGGCATCCACGGTCACGCTGGTCGAGCCTCGGGGCAGCGCGAAGTCCTGCTCCCAACAGCCCTGCCCGCACGGCCTGGGGTGCAGGGTGGCGGCGCGGCCGCCGGGCAGCTGCGCGGACACGGTGGCCTCCGTCCCCTCGATGGAGCCCGACGGTGCGAACACCTGCACTCGCAGCCGCCCGTCGCCGGCCGCGACAGCGACGTTCAACGTGCCGGCCAGACCCGCGTCGCGGGCCACGGGCCCGCGCATGGGCGCAGGCCCCAGGAGGTCCGCAGCTGCGGCCGCGCCGACGGGCGGCCCGAGGTTCGTCAGGATCGCGGTGGCCACCAGGACGCCCGCCAGCAGACCCGACTCCGCGCCCGCGATCCGCCGCAAGGAGGCGAGCCGGTGCCGCGGCAGCGCCCGAAGGCGGCCCCACAGCGCCAGGACCAGCACGAGCACGATCAGCGCCATCTTGCCGACGAGCACGAGTCCGTAACCGCTGGCGTACAGGTCGGCCAGCCCGTTGAGGAGGCCGATCGCGGAGGTGATCCCGGTGACCACGACGACCGCGACCAGCCCCAGCGCGACTCGAGCGTAGGCCGCAACCAGGCGCAGGAGCGCGGGGCCGCCCTCCTTGCGCCCGCCCCACAGGACGAACGCCACCACCACGAGACTGCCGACCCACGTCGCGGCGGCGGCCAAATGCAGGAAGTCGACCGTCCCCCACCACAGGCCTCCGTAGGCGGCCGCGTGCCCCCGGGCGCTCCACAGCGCAGCGGCCGACGCCAGCAGCCCCAGCGCCCAGCGGCGACCGGAGGGCCGGCTTGCCAACGGCAAGGCCAGCGCCAACACGACCACCGCCAACAAGGTCAGCACGCCCGGGGCCGAGCCCCACAGCGTCCCCGCATCGGTGGCGAGCCCACCGGGCGCCAGCAGCTGCGCGGCGGCGCCGGCGATGGCCGCCAGCAGCCCCGCTCGGATCGTCGGGACGACGAGCCGGCGTTGCTGCTCGCCCAGCGGCAGGAAGCGGTCCACCATCAGCGCTCCGGCCGCCAGCGACAGCCCGGCCAGCAGCGCCCAGCCCGACACGACCGGCCAGACAGCAAGCCGCTCAGCGCTGGAGCTCGAGGCGGGAACGTCGCCCTCGATGTCGCCCACCGCGAAGGCGAACTCCCCGGCGGTCACGTGCCCGTCAGACGCCGCCACGACCTGCCAATTCACCAGGTAGATGCCATCGCGCAGGCCGGCCAGCGAAATGCCGACCAATCGCCCCTCGGCAGCCAAGATCGGCGCGCCGAGGGGCAGCGGCTCACCGGCGGCTTCGCGCAGGAACACCTCCACGGATTCGCGGACCACCGGCTCGCTGAACCGCAGCTCGACGCGCGCGGGCGCGGCCGCCAGCCTCGCCCCGTGCTCGGGGCTGTGCTCGACCTCGAAGGCATGCCCCCAAGCCGCTCCAGCGAGCAACCCGATCAGGCCGACAGCGCCCAACAACGTGGCGGCAACGCGACCCACGGTCCCGGCGGCGCGGCCGTCCGTCTCGTCCGGTCGGCCTACGGTCCGCCGCCGTCGCCTTCCGATCCTTCGTAGTAGCACGCCATCGAGCCTAGCGGCCCACGGTTGATGAACATTGCGGGTCCTGGCGGGGTCCTGGACGTCAGTCCGTATTCAGCAACAGACGCAAGCTGGGAGGGTCCAGCCGATGCCGCGAGGCGCCCACACGCTGCCGGCTAGCCCCGACTCTTCATGGGCTGTTGGCTGGGCGTGGGTGAATCGCTTTTTGGGGCGCCCGGTGGCGTCGCGGGGTCGTCGGTTGTGTTCGTGAGCGTTGGTGGTGTCTTTCGTGCGCGTCGGGGTGGCGGCGGTTGCCGCACGGTGACGGTGTCGGTTGT
>JAHWKQ010000043.1:3941-12400 GCA_019347785.1 Actinomycetota bacterium | reverse complement strand
TTGGCGATACGGACGTGCTCGATGAACGACTCCCGCTGGCGCACCCGTGGCGAGTGGTCGCGGAAGTAGTCCAGGCCGGTCTCGCCGATGGCCACCACGCCGGGGTGACGCGCCATGCCCCCGAGGTGACGCAGCACGTGGTGGGTCGCCTCGATCGCGTTGTGCGGGTGGATGCCCACCGCCGCGTGGACCTGGGGGTGCCGGGAGGCGGTCGC
Organism: Actinomycetota bacterium; assembly: GCA_019347785.1. Lineage (GTDB taxonomy): Bacteria > Actinomycetota > Nitriliruptoria > Euzebyales > Egibacteraceae > JAHWKQ01. The sequence goes on along the minus strand of JAHWKQ010000043.1, from coordinate 12,185 downwards.
GAGGCACTCGGCGGACGAGGCGAGGTCGACACCGACGTCGACCAGCAGGTCCACGTCCGCCTGCACGGCGCGCTCCACGACCGTGGCGGAGTCGAGGCCCTCCAGGGATGACAGATGGCAGTGCGTGTCGACGTACAAGGATCCCCGTCTCCGCCCGGCGGCTCGGCGACACGCGCGTGACCGCGGCCGGCGACGAGGCGCGATCAGGCGCGTACGAGTGGCGTCAACGCTAGCAGGGGGCAGGCAGGCTGCACAGGACGGAGCATGAGCGACCCCTCCGGGTCCCCGCCGCCGGGGGCGGGTAGGGACACCCGGGTGCCCCACACGCCCGAGGACGCCGGGAGCCCGCCGGCGCAGCGCGCGACCCGCTCGGTCCTGGCGGCCGGGATCGTGCTGTCGTTCTCCCACATCTACGTCGTCCAGCCCATCCTGCCCCTGATCGGCGCGGACCTGGGCGTCGGGGCCGACCGGGCGTCGCTGGCGGTCACCGCCACGCTGGTCGCGCTCGCGGTCGCGAACCTGGCCTGGGGGCCGGTGGCGGACCGCTGGGGGCGCAAGCCGGTCATGGTGCTCGGCGCCCTGGCCCTGGCCCTGCCCGCCGCGCTCGTCCCGGTGACGACGACGCTGGGCGCGCTGCTCGCCCTGCGGTTCGCCCAGGGCCTGCTGGTGCCGGCCGTGACCGTCCCGGCGGCGACCTACGTGCACGAGGAGCTGGCCGGCGGGTCAGGCCGGGCCATGTCGGTCTACGTCGGCGCGACGGCCCTCGGCGGCCTGCTCGGCCGGATCGAGGGCGGCGTGCTGGCGGACCTCATGGGGTGGCGGGCGAGCTTCGGCGTCTACGCGGCCCTGACCGCCCTGGGCGGGCTGCTCGTGTGGGCGCTGCTGCCCCGCTCGACCAACTTCCGCCCCCGCGACGCCACCGTCGGCGGCGACCTGCGCATGCATCTCGCCGACCCGGGACTGGTCGGCGGCTACGTGGTGGGCGCGCTGTACTTCGCCGTCATCATGGGCGTCGCGACGGTCATCCCCTACCGTCTCGGCGCCCCGCCCTATGACCTGCGGCCGTCGGCGATCTCGCTCGTCTACCTGGTGTACGGGGCGGGCGCGCTGGCCACCGGCGTCGGCGGCCGTCTGGTGGACCGCTGGGGCGCTCGCGCCGTGCAGCGGTGGGGCCTGGCCGCGGGGGTCGCGGCGCTGGCCCTGAGCGGGCTGGCGCCCCTGCCGGTCGTCGTGGGGTCCTACGTGGTGTTGATGATGGCCTACTTCGTCACCCAGGTCGGCGTCACGACGTGGATCACCGCCCGGGCCGGCCAGGCGCGGGCGTCGGCGGTCTCGCTGTACTACGTCGCCTACTACGTCTGCGGCGCCACGGGGGCCTGGCTGTGGTCGGGCGCCTGGCGCGTGGCCGGCTGGGGCGGCCTCATCGCCCTGGGCGTCGCCACGGCGGTCCTGGCCGCGGTGCTGGAGACGGTCCTGTTCCGGGCCGGGCGGCGTCGCGACGCCCCCGGCGTCACCCCCGGATAGGCGTTCCCCCTCAGGCCTCCTCGAGCCGGGGGAACAGCAGCGCGCCCTTGTCCACGCGGGCACCGACCGGCGTAGCGCCGGGCTCGGCGGCCGCCGGCAGCCGCTGGTCACCCAGGACCTCGGGCAGGCCGAGCTTGGCCCACAGCGCGCCGGCGGCGTCGGGCATGACCGGCGAGATGAGCACCGCGATCACCCGCAGCATGTCGACGCACGTGTACAGGCAGCGGCCAAGGTCGCCGGTCGCCCCGCGCTTGTGCAGCGACCAGGGGGCCCGCGCCTCCACGTAGCGGTTGAGGCCCGACACGAGCGTCCACAGCGCCTCCAGCGCCCGCTTGAAGTCCAGGCCGTCCATGGCGCGCATGCCCTCGACGGCCGCGGCGTGGTCGCCGGCCAGGGCGGCCTCGGCGGGGCCGGGCGGCCCGCCCGGGTCCGGCACCCGTCCGTCGCAGTAGGAGCCGACCATGTTCAGCACCCGGTTGACGACGTTGCCCAGGTCGTTGGCCAGGTCGGTCGTGTAGCGCGCCTCCATCGACTCCCACGAGAAGGTGCCGTCCTGGCCGAAGGAGATCTCGCGCAGGAAGTAGTAGCGGTAGCAGTCCACGCCGAAGTGGGCGACCAGGTCGGCCGGGTAGATCCCGGTCGCGTTGCTCTTGCTCATCTTCTCCCCGCCGACGAGCAGGAAGCCGTGGGCGAAGACCCGCCGGGGCGGCTGCAGGCCGCCGGCGATGAGCATGGCCGGCCAGTACACCGCGTGGAAGCGCAGGATGTCCTTGCCGATCAGGTGCACGTCGGCGGGCCAGCGACGCGCGAACGCCTCGTCGTCGGCCCCGAAGTCGACCGCGGTGACGTAGTTGAGCAGGGCGTCGAACCACACGTAGAAGACGTGGCCCGGCTCCCAGGGGCAGGGCACCCCCCACTCGAACGCCGACCGGGTGGCCGAGATGTCCTGCAGGCCGGCCTCGACGAACGAGCGGACCTCATTCAGGCGCCCGGACGGCTGCACGAAGTCGGGGTGCTCGTCGTACAGCTTGAGCAGGTCCGGCGCGTACCTGGACAGCCGGAAGAACCAGTTCTCCTGCTCCAGGTCCTCCACGGGCCGGCGGTGGATGGGGCACAGGCGGTCCTCGACGAGCTCGTCCTCGGTGTAGTAGGCCTCGCAGCGCACGCAGTACGGACCGGCGTACGTGGCGGTGTACAGGTCGCCCTGGTCGTACAGGCGTTGCATGAACTCCTGCACGCGGCGCTCGTGGCGCGGCTCGGTCGTGCGGATGAAGTCGTCGTTGGAGATGCGCAGCAGCCCGAGCATCTCCCGCCAGCGCGGGACGATGTCGTCGACGTGCTGCTGGGGGGTCATCTGCCGCTCGGCGGCGGTGCGGGCGATGTTCTGGCCGTGCTCGTCGGTCCCGGTCAGGAAGAAGACCCGATCGCCGTTCAGCCGCCGCCAGCGGGCCAGCACGTCCGCGGCGACGGTCGTGTAGGCGTGCCCGATGTGCGGCACGTCGTTGACGTAGTAGATCGGCGTCGTGACGTAGAAGGTGTCCTTGGTCGCCATCGGATGCAGCCTATCCCGGCCGCCCACCCGGAGGTGTGTCGACTGGCGCACGCATGCGGTGGCGAACTCGACACAGTGCGGGTCAGTCGTGGTGGTCGACGGCGGCCTGGTAGACCCGCCGCCGCGGGGCGCCGGTGGACTCGGCCACCCGGGTGACCGCGTCCCTGCGTGACACCCCGGCCGCCACCTGCTCGGCCACCCGTGCCGCCAGGGCGGCGGAGGTGAGCTCGGTCGGGGCGCCGCCCGGCGACCCGGCGACGACCACGGTGACCTCGCCGCGCGGCGGCTCGGCCGCGGCGCGCTCGGCGAGCGCCGGCAGCGGGGCCCGCCACACGTCCTCGTGGCGCTTGGTCAGCTCCCGGGCCAGGGCGGCGTCGCGGTCGCCGAACACCTCGGCCATGGCCGCCAGGTCGTCTCCGGCCCGGTGCGGGGCGACGTAGAACACCAGCGTGCGCGGGTCGGCGGCCAGCTCCCCCAGCCGCCGGCGCCGGGGGCCGGCCCTGCGCGGCAGGAAGCCCTCGAAGGCGAAGCGGTCCGTGGGCAGGCCCGAGACCACGAGGGCCTGCACGGCCGCCACCGGGCCCGGCACCGCCTCGACCGACAGCCCCCTTTCCGCGGTGGCGCGGACCAGCCGGTAGCCCGGGTCCGAGATGCCCGGCGTGCCGGCGTCGGTGACCAGCGCGACGGTGTCGCCGGCCGCGATCCGCTCGACCAGCTCGCCGGTGCGGCGCTCCTCGTTGTGCTCGTGGTAGCTGACGAGCGGCGTCCGCACGCCGGCGTGGCCCAACAGCACGCGGCTGCGCCGGGTGTCCTCGGCGGCCACCACATCCGCGGCGGCCAGGGCCGCGGCGGCACGCGGTGACAGGTCGCCGAGGTTGCCGATGGGCGTGCCGACCAGCACCAGCCGCCCGGCGGCCGCGCCCGGGCCGGCGTCCCCCTCGGCCACTTCGCCTCCTTCACACCGGCCATCCACTGACGGGGCACCCGTAGACTCGCCTGCGCATGCCGACACACACCGGCGCCGGCTGGCCGCGACCGGCCGCGGCGTGGCTCGTTCCGTTGCTGCTCGTGGTGCTGGCCGGGTCGGTACGGTTGTATCGCCTCGACCAGCCCCCGCGCATCTACTTCGACGAGACGTACTACGCCCGGGACGCGCGCGACCTGCTGCGCCACGGCGTCGAGCAGGACTTCGTCGTGCACCCGCCGGTCGGCAAGTGGCTGATCGCGGCAGGCGTCGCCGCGGCAGGCTTCGAGCCGTTCGGCTGGCGGGTCGCCGCCGCGCTGGCGGGCACGCTGACGGTGCTCGTCACCTACCTGGCCGGTCTGCGCCTGTTCCGCCGCCGGGGCGCCGCGGCGCTGGCGGCGCTGCTGCTGGCCGTCGACGGGCTGGCGTTCACGATGAGCCGGATCGCCATGCTCGACGTGTTCCTCGGGCTGTTCGTCGTCACCGGCTTCTGGCTGCTTCTCGCCGACCGCGACCGCGCCTGGCCGGGCATCGCGGCGGACGGCGGCCACCGTGGGGGCGCTGCCCCCCCGTCCCAGTGGCGACGCCCACGGCGATGGCTGGCCGGGGTGGCGTTGGGACTCGCCCTGGCCACGAAATGGTCCGCCCTGCTGGCCGTGGGGGCCGCGGGCCTGCTCGTCCTGGGCGGCGAGCTCGCCCGCCACAGAGCCGCCACCGGACGGTTGGCGCCCGGCGTGGGGCCCGTGCTGGGCAGCGTCGTGGTCACGCTCGCGGTCGTCCCGGCGGCGGTATACGTGCTCAGCTACGGCCCCTGGTTCGCCCGCTTCCCGCAGACCCATGCGGGCCGGCAGCTGTGTCCCGACCCCCGGACCTGCCCGGTGCCGGCGGCCGGCCGTGTCCGGGCGTGGTTGGACGAGCAGCGTGACATCGCCGTGTTCCACCGCGACCTGGACGCCGACCACCCCTACCGGGCGCCGGCGCTCACGTGGCCCCTCCTGGGCCGGCCCGTGGCCTACTACGTCGAGTCATGCGACGGTGACACCCCCCGGCGCGAGTGCGTCGTGGCGCGGGGCGCCATCGCCGAGATCCTGGGCCTCGGCAACCCGGCGGTGTGGTGGCCGGCGCTGGCGGCCTACCCGGCGCTGGCGTGGCTGGCCGTCGTCCGGCGCGACTGGCCCGCGGCCGCGGTGCTGGTGTTCCTGGCCGGCCAGTACCTGCCGTGGCTCGCGTCGCCGCGGCCGGTGCTGTTCTTCTACGCCACGCCCCTGGCGCCCTTCGTCTGCCTGGGGCTGGCCCACGCCGCCTGGCGGGCACGCCGGTGGCGGGCGCTGCGGTGGCTGCCGACGGGGGTCGGCGCCCTGGCCGTCGCCGGGTTCGTGTTCTGGTACCCGCTGCTGGCCGGCGTCGAGATCAGCCGCGCCGCGTGGAACCTGCGCATCTGGGCCGACAGCTGGATCTAGCCGCGTTGCCCAGGAGCCGCCACCATGAAGCCGCCTCCCCGGTGGGTCCAGGGCGATACGGTGCCGCCGCCGATGACCAAGTACGCCGCCTTCCTCCGCGCGGTCAACCTCGGGCCCCGTCGGCGGGTGTCCAGCGCCGAGCTGCGGAGGATCTTCGAGGACCTCGGCTTCGGTGACGTGGCCACCTTTCGCACGAGCGGCAACGTCGCCTTCAGCGCCGGGCGCGAGCCCGCCGCCATGCTGACGACCCGGATCGAGGAGGGGCTGGCCGAGTCCCTCGGCTACGAGGTGCCGACCTTCCTGCGCACGGCCTACGAGATGCGCGCCCTCGCGGAGCACCAGCCGTTCGATCCCGAATTGCTCCGGACCTCCAGGGGAAAGCTGCAGGTGTCGCTGCTGTCCGATCGGCCGGCGAAGGGGGCCGAGGCGGCCGTGCTGGCCCTGGCCACCGACCAGGACAGGCTCGCGCTCGGAGACCGCGAGCTGTACTGGCTTCCCAGCGGAGGGATCCTCGACTCGCGACTGGACCAGAAGGCGATCGCGACACTGCTCGGCCCCTCCACGATGCGGACGAAGGGCACGGTCGAGCAGTTGGCGGCGAAGTACTTCATGGGTTGATCGGCGAGCCGCCGGAGCTAGCTCAGGGCCACCAGCCGGTAGCGGGGCGGGTGCTCCTCGCTGCTGGACCGACAGGTGAGCTGTTGGGGGTCGATGGCCTCGGAGCACTCCACGGTGGCGGCGATCACCTCGCCGGCCGACGTGACGACCCCGACGCGGAACCTGCCGCCGTCCATCGCGTCGACCCGCTGCACGGCGACGTCGTCGACGTGCGTCAGCCCCCGTTCCTCGCGCACGAAGTGCTCGGCGGCCTGCGCCACGAAGGGCAGGAACGAGCGGCCGCGATAGTGGTCCAGGTCCACGCGCCCCGCCTGGTGCCGCTCGACCAGGCCCAGCGCCTGGCCCGCGTCCACCCCGCCGTAGTAGATGCCGTCGGGCAGGCACACCAGGTTGCCGGCGAAGCGGTCCCCTCCATAGTGCGACGCCTCCCAGACCCGGTCGCCGAGGGCCTCCTCCAGCGCCCGCGCGACCGGGCGGCCGAAGCGAGCACAGCACGTGTCGTGGCTGCCGTTGGTGCACACCAGGTAGAGGGGGTGGTCGACGACCTCGCCGCCGACGGGCGCGAACCCGCGCAACGGCGACCAGTCGATGCCCAGCAGGTCGGCGGGATGATCCACGATGAAGCGCTCGACGTGCCGGATGCCCCCTGTGGACACCACGGCGAAGCAGGTGCGACGGGTGGGCGCGGACCGGCCGGGCCGACGGATCACCAGCAGTCGGGCCCCCGCCGCCCGCGCGACCGCGCGCAGTCGGACGGCGACCTGCGACGGCAGGCGGCTCTGCACGACGGCGTCCGTGCCCCAGGGCCCCGGCTGCTCGACCAGCAGCCAGCGGCGCGCCTGCGAGGCGGTCCCGTAGCGGGGCTCCCCCAGCAGCCGCGACGCGAGCGCGCAGCTGAACCGTTCAGCCATCGACCACCATGAGCAGCCCCTCGCGCACGAGGCGGCGCACCAGGGTGACCCGGCCGGGCTCGTCGAGATGGTCGGCCAGGTCGGCCACCGCGAACTCCCCCCGGCGCAGTCCGGCGCGCAGAGCCGGCTCGGCCGAGACGGGCATGCGCAGCGTGCGGTCCCCGAGCTCGACCTGGAGTGCGTCGCCGTGGCGGCTGATCGCACAGGCCGAGTGGGGGCGCCGGCGCACGACCGTGCCGTCACCGATCTCACCGGCGAACAGCAGCTGGTGCAGCTGACCGCCCAGCGCCGGCGCCCGGGCAACCGAAACCTCCCTGGCCGCCCGCGCGACGGCCTCGCCGGCGTCTGCGGCGGCCAACCCCTCGGCCACCCCCTTCAGCCGTCGCCCCGCCTCCTGCGCCAGCGCCTCCGGGTCCCGCGCGAAGCCGGCGGGCAGCGGCTGCTGCAACGGGGGATCCTCGACGGCCCGCCTCCAGACCGGGGCGAGCACGTCGGCCCAGGTGACGGTGCGCACCCCGAGGGTCAGGTGGATGCTGGCACGGTCCACGGTCCGAGCCGCATGGCGCACGCCCTGGGGGATGTACAGGCAGTCGCCCGGCTGCAGTCGCGCGTCCAGGGACGGCGTCTCCCCGGAGCCGTCCGGGCGGGGCTGACGGTCATCCTCGTAGACGACCCATTGCTTGGACCCGTGGGTCTGCAGCGCGAACACGTCGTGCCTGTCGGCGTGGACCCGCAGCCCCTGCGCCACCGGGGGGGTGACATAGGCGTTGGCCTGCACCGGGTGGGTCAGGTCCTCCTCCAGGTCGCGGCACAGCTCGGCCACGGGCGGCCAGTATCGGTGCAGCCCCTGGAGCACGATCGTCGCCCCGTCGGCGAAGTGGTCCCAGACCCGGCCCACGTCGATGAGGTCCGTGACGGTGCGAGAGCCGATGCGGGCCCGCCGGGTGCACACACCCGGCTCCAGCGTCACCCCGCCCTTGACGAGGCGGAACGCCGGCGCCCGAAGCGCCGTCGACGACACGATGTGGTCCACCTCGTCGACGCCGAGAAGCCCTCGGACGTCAGTTCCCCGATGCAGGCGGGCCCGCTTGCTCCACCCGGCGGCCAGGAACCGGTCGGGGTCACCGACGCAGCGGGCCAGCCCCCCGGTGCGGCCGGGGACGGCCGAGCCGTGAGAGGCCAGGGAGCTCAGGCGTCCTGCCCGTCGGCGTCGCC
>JAHWKQ010000043.1:0-3841 GCA_019347785.1 Actinomycetota bacterium | reverse complement strand
CCGCTGGCGGTGACCGTCGCGCCGCGCCGCCAGACCGTCTCGATGTCCTCGTCGCTGAGCGTCGACTGAGTCTCGGCGGTCACTTGAGGCCCTCCCGTCCGGTGAGTTGCAGTGATCGTCAACCTACGCGGTGCGCCGAGTCCCGGCAACGAGGGGTCGGCTCCCCCGGGGCCGCCCTCCGGTTCCCGGCTCCTGTTCGAATCGCGATGCTAGAATCGAAAACCATGAACGGCACCCGGAGAACCACGATCGCCGCCGACGCCGAGGACCTCGCGACCCTCGAAGCCGAGGCCAGACGGCGCGACGCAGCACTTACGAGCCTGGTCGCAGAGGCGATCTCGGAGAAGGCGGCTGCGCTCCGCCGGCGGCGTCGACCCCGTGTCGGCATCGCGCGGTCAACGGATGGACGCACCGCGAAGGAAGTCGCAGCCCAGCCGGTCGCGCACCCACCCCGCTGATGGCCCTGATCTGCGACACGGGGCCGCTGCTCGCGGCCCTGGACGCCGCCGACCCCGACCACGGGGCGTGTGCACAGCTGCTGACGTCCGCCACCGAGGACCTCGTGGTGCCGACGCTCGTGCTCGCCGAGCTCGACTACTGGTGCCAGACGCGTCTCACCGGCGCCTCGTGGCTCACGTTCCTCGACGACGTGCTCGAAGGCGTCTACCGACCCGAGCCCCTCACGACCGCCGACCTCCGGCGCTGCAAGAAGCTGCAGGAGCAGTACGCCGACCTCACCCTCGGCATCGTGGACGCCAGCGTCGTGGCGCTGACGGAGCGACTCCGCGAGACGAAGATCGCCAGTCTCGACCATCGACACTTCGCGACCGTACGGCCGACGCACGTCACGTCACTGACGCTGCTGCCCTGAGCAGCCACGGACGCAGGCAAGCCCTGCCGTGGGCTCACTGCTCGTCAGCGGCCTGCGCGAGTGTGCCCGTGGGCGGCGCCAGCGACGCGCACATCAGCCCGAGCACGACCCACCGTCTGGCGTGGATCTCGGGATCCTCGTGCAACGGCGTCGCGGTCGGCGGGGGTCGCCCGGTCAGCCTGTCACGACCGAGCACCGCTCGTGTCGCGGGCGTGGCGATGGCCGAACTCGTCGCTCTCGATGCCCCACGAGACGATCCGCTCCGGGTGGATGCGGACCACCGCCTGCGGGTCGGTCGCCGTCTCGGCGTGGCCCCGCACCTCGACGCCGCGGGGCTCCCAGGGCGGCAGCACGTCGTCGATGACGATGGCGACGCGGTTGTTGCGCTGCAGATCCCGGTACTTCTTCGTGCGCGGCAGGTCCATGCCGCCGACGTCGATCGTGTCCAGCGTCGGGTTGTAGGAGTGACCCACCGGGGTGACGTGCGGGGTCCCGTCCGGCCCGATCGTGGCGATGCGGGCCAGGCGACGCTCCCCACCCCGCAGGTAGTCCAGCTCGGCGTCGGTGAAGTGACTCATCCCGTCCTCCGTCGTGTGAGGTCCTGTCCGGCCAGCGGCTTCGGCCATGAACTTCTCTCTATGTATACTTCTATGGTATACACGGCCTGTGTACTTTCGCAACCAGGCTCGTAAATATGCCGTTCAGCGGCATATGACAGGTGGCGTGTTGCGATCGGGAGGAGATCGTCGGCGGCCGGCTCCGCCGCTACTACCGCATCACCGAGACCGGGCTCGAGGTCCTTCGCAGCGGCATCGAGCGCCTCGAAGCCAACGCCACGGCGGCGCGGGGGCAGCTCGCCCGCCGTGCGGATCCGGGGATCGCGTGGCGCTGGAAGGCATACCGCCGACTGCTCCGGTTGTTCCCGTCGGCGTGGCGCGGCACCACGAGGAGGAGCTGATCGGCACGCTGCTCGAGGCCGCGGGACCCGACCGCCGGTCGGTCCCGGCCGGCGACGTCGTCGACCTCCTCCGGACGGCGATCGTCCTACGTTTCCGTGCCGGGCGCGGGACGCCTCCCGCCGCCCCCGGGCATCGGGCCGTGCCGTCCGCGTCATCGGGGTGGCGCTGCTGTCGGTGTTGACGTTGGCCCTGGCGATGAGACTGTCGGTCAGCGTCGTGTCCGCCGAGTTTCTGGTGACCTCCCTGGTCGTGGTCGGCACCGGCGTGGTCTACACGGTGTCGAGCGCGCTCGGCGGTGGCTGGCGACGCGGGGTGGTCGCGGTCATCGGTTGCACGTTGGGCATCGTCCCGCATCTGGTGGCGGCGATGCTCGGCCTGTCGGGAGGTCATGCAGGCCGGCGCGGTCGCGTTCGAGGCGGTGCGGTGGCTCGGCGTCGTCTACCTGGCGTACATCGGCGTGTCGATGATCCGCAGCAGTGGCGCCCTGCGGCTGGACGACCAGCGACCCTCGAGCGGATCGGTGGGGCCGGTCGTGCGACGCGCGGTCCTGCTGAACCAATTGAACCCCAAGCTGACCGTGTTCTTCTTCGAGTTCCTGCCGCAGTTCCTCGACAGTCCGCCCGGGCTGCTCGACCCATGACCGGTCGGTCTCGCCGTGATCTTCATGCTGCTCACACTGGCGGTGTTCGTCGGCTACGCATATGCCAGCGCGGTCGCGCGCGACCGCGTGCTCGGCGCCCCAGGATCCTGCGGTGGGTCCAGCGGTCACTCGGCGCGCTGCTCATCGGGTTCGCCGCCAAACTCGCCCTCACCGACCGCTGAGGGCCACGCCGTTGGGCGTTGGAGCCGGCAGAGCCCGCCCCCGTAGTTCGTCCAGTAAGCTATACGATGTGTGTAGTTGGGTTGCCTCCCCGCGGGTGCCGTGACGGCGATCGACGAACCGGCCAACGCCCGCAGCCGCCGCACCCGGGAGGCCCTGCTGGCCGCCGCCCGGACGTTGATCGAAGAGCACGGCTTCCCAGCCGTCACGATGGCGCAGGTCGCCGAACGCGCCGGCGTCACGCGCAGAGCCGTCTACCTGCACTTCGCGTCGCGGACCGATCTGCTGACGGCGCTGTTCGACTACGTCAACGACGCCGAGGACCTGGCCTCGTCGACCCGCAGGGTCTGGGACGCACCCGACGCCGCGGCCGCGCTCGACGAGTGGGCACGCCACCTCGCCCGCTACCATCCGCGGCTCATCAGCCTGGCCCGCGCGACCGATCACGCGCGCCGCAGCGACCCGGACGCCGCCGCGCACTGGGATCTCGTTCGACGGGACTGGCACGCCCACTGCCGCCGCCTCTCCGAGTGGCTCGACCACGACGGGCGCCTTGCGCCGCCCTGGACCGTCGACACCGCCAGCGACATGCTCTGGGTGCTGATGTCCTTCGACGTCCTCGAGGGCCTCGTCGTCGACCGGGGCTGGTCGCGCGAGCGCTACGCGATCCACCTCGCCGCACTGTTCCGCGCCACCTTCGTCAGCCAAGCGGACGACAGCCGAGACGACGCGTCGTCGCGGAGTGGAACCCGGTGACGACGCTGTCCAAAGGCGCGTGTCTCCCGTGCTCGCCGGAACACGACCATGGATGACCGCACGCTCGCCCGCTGGCGGCTGCACACGCTGCGCCTGGCCGGGCAGACCTATCCGTCGCCGGCGGCCGTGGTCGCAAGGCTGCTCGCGGTGCAGGCGGAGAACCACCGTCAGGCCGCGTGGGCGGTCGCCACCCGCACCCCGGGGAACACCGAGGCGCAGTTCGCGCGGCTGTTCGACGAGGGTGTGATCCTGCGCACCCACGTGCTGCGTCCCACGTGGCACCTCGTCAGGCCCGAGGACATCCGCTGGCTGGTCGAGCTGACCGCGCCGCAGGTCAGCCGGGCGATGCGTCAACTTCAACGCAACCTCCACCTGGACGACGCGGTGCTGGACGCGTCGGCGGAGGTGATCACCGACGCGTTGTCCGGGGGCGTG
>JAHWKQ010000223.1 GCA_019347785.1 Actinomycetota bacterium | reverse complement strand
ACGGGTCGGGCGACGAGCCAGTCTGGGGCGGTCCCGGCCTCGGGCAGGTGCCGTACGCCCTTGAGCGCCGGCTGGCCCCGCTGGCGCACGAGCGCGGCCTCGGCCCGCCGAGGGTCGGACAGGGGCACCCACCCCACGACCCCGGCGACGAAGCTGGTCTCCCCGGCGAGTCGCAGCATGGCCTCGGTCTCGGGCGAGGAGTTGACGGCCTGCACGAGCACGGTCGCGTCGACGCCGGCGGCCGCCAGCTCGGGCCGCAGGTCGTCGGGCAGGAAGCCCCGCCGCAACGGCTCGTGCTCCACGGCCACGGAAGGCCGGTCGGCCCCGCCGAGCCGCCAGAAGTGCTGGTGGGCGTCGACCACCGCGACCATCGGCCGGATGCTAGGACCGGGGCGGCGCCGGGCCAAGGCGGCGGAGGCGTTAGGGTGCGCGGTCCGAGCGATCGGGAGCCGACGATGACGGGCGCCTTGGAAGGCATCAGGGTACTGGACCTCACCCAGGTGATGGCCGGGCCGTACTGCTGCATGCTCCTGGGCGACCTGGGCGCCGACGTGGTGAAGGTCGAGCCGCCCGGCACCGGAGACCAGGCCCGCCGCTCGATGGGCTTCCGGATGAAAGGCGAGGACACCGCCGCCTTCCTGGCCGTCAACCGCAACAAGCGCAGCGTCACGGTCGACCTGAAGACCGGGGAGGGCCGCCGGCTGGTCCACCGGCTGGCCGAGACGGCCGACGTCGCGGTGGAGAACTTCCGCCCCGACGTGCCCGCCAAGCTCGGCGTCGACTACGAGACGCTCAGCGGCGTCAACCCCCGCCTGATCTACGCCAGCATCTCCGGCTTCGGCCACACCGGGCCGTACGCCGACCGCGCCGGCTACGACCTCATCGCGCAGGGGATGTCCGGTCTCATGAGCGTCACCGGCGAGCCTGGGGGCGAGCCGGTCAAGTGCGGCATCCCGGTCGCCGACCTCGGGGCGGGTCTGTTCACGACCTCGGCGATCCTGGGGGCGTACGTCGCCCGCCAGCGCACCGGTCGCGGGCAGTACATCGACGCGTCGCTGTTCGAGGCGGCGCTGGCCCTGTCAGTGTGGGAGACCGCCGAGCTGTGGGCCACCGGCCACGTGCCGCAGCCGTTCGGCTCGGCCCACCGGCTGACGGCGCCCTACCAGGCCCTTCGTACCCGTGACGGCCATCTGACCGTCGGGGGGAACAACCAGCGGCTGTGGGAGCGCACCTGCGCGATCGTCGGCCGCGAGGACCTCGTCGCCGACGAGCGTTTCGCCACCAACGCCCAGCGTATGGCCAACCGCGGCGAGCTCGCCGCCGAGCTCGAGGCCGCCCTGGCGCGCCGGACGACCGACGAGTGGGTGCAGGCGTTCCTCGAGGGCGGTGTGCCCGCCGGCCCGATCCACGACTACCGGCAGGTGCTCGACGATCCCCAGACGCGGGCCCGGGGGATGATGGTCGAGGTCGACCACCCCGTCGAGGGGCCGGTCCGCATGCTGGGCATGCCCGCCAAGCTCAGCGACACCCCGGGGCGGGTGCGTCGGCCGCCGCCCCTGCTGGGTGAGCACACCGACGAGGTGCTCGCCGAGCTCGGTCTCGGCGGCTCCGAGATCGACCGCCTGCGCGCCGCGAAGGTCGTGTGATGGCGGACGGCCGGGTCGGCTACGAGCGCCGCGGCGCGGCGGCGGTCATCACGTTCGACCGCCCCCAGGCGCGCAACGCGATGACGTGGGGCATGTACGACCAGCTCTACGACGCGTGCGAGCGACTCGACGGCGACGACGCGCGGGTGGCGGTGCTGCGCGGCGCGGGGGGCAGGGCGTTCGTCGCCGGCACCGACATCCGCCAGTTCGCCGGCTTCTCCGGCGGACAGGACGGGCTGGACTACGAGCGGCGGATGGACGCGATCATCGGCCGGCTGGAGTCGGTGCGGGTGCCCACCGTCGCCGTCGTCGAGGGCTACGCCGTGGGCGGCGGGCTGGCCATCGCCGCGGTCTGCGACCTGCGCGTGTGCACCCCCGACGCCCGCTTCGGTATCCCCATCGCACGCACCCTGGGCAACTGTGTGTCCGTCGCCACGTGCGCCCGGCTCGTCGCCGTCCTGGGCGTCGCCCGCGTCAAGCGGCTGCTGCTGCTGGCCGGCTTCCTCGACGCCGACGAGGCCCTGTCGGCGGGCTTCGTCAGCGAGGTCGTGGCGCCCGGAGAGCTCGACGAGCGGGTCGACGGGCTGTGCGAGCGGCTGTCCGCCAACGCGCCCGTCAGCATGCGTGCCACCAAGGAGGCCCTCCGCCGGCTGACCCTGGACGGGCTGGCCGCCGGCGACGACCTCGTCCGCGAGTGCTACGGCAGCCAGGACTTTCACGAGGGCGTGGCCGCGTTCTCCGGCAAGCGGACGCCGGTGTGGCGAGGACGGTAGCTCGACGGACGAGATGAGGGGATCGCAGGTGGACGGACCTTATCTGGCCAGCATCGACGGGACGGCGCCGGACGTCGCCGACGACGCGTTCGTGGCGCCGACCGCCGTGGTCGTCGGCCGCGTCCGCGTGGGCGACCGTGCCAGCGTGTGGTACGGCAGCGTCCTGCGCGGCGACGACGATGACATCGTCCTAGGGGCGGACTGCAACGTCCAGGACCGCTGCGTCCTGCACGCCGACCCCGGCGAGCCGTGCGTGCTGGGCGACCGGGTCTCGCTGGGGCACGGCGCGATCGTCCACGGCGCGCGCATCGACGACGACGTGCTGGTGGGCATGGGGGCGATCGTCATGAACGGCGCGCACGTCGGCTCGGGATCGCTGATCGCCGCCGGCGCCGTGGTGCCGCCGGGCACGCGGGTCGAGCCGGGGTCGCTGGTCGCCGGCGTGCCCGGCAAGGTCCGCCGGCAGGTCGGCGACGCCGAGCGGGCGATGATCGCGCGGACCCCCGACAGCTACCGTCGCAAGTCGGCGCTGCACCGGGGCGCGGTACGGGCCGGCCCGGACCGGACCGGTCGTGCGTGACGCCGAGCTACCGCCCGCCGACGTCTGAGGCGTCGGTGCCCTGGCGCAGCGCCAGGCGCAGAAC
>JAHWKQ010000222.1 GCA_019347785.1 Actinomycetota bacterium | reverse complement strand
GCCGACGACGAGTTCGAGGCGTTCCTGCTCGAGGTGCTGGACGACTTCACCGTCACGGTCCCCGAGCTGGGCACGGTGCGGGCCGGCGTGCCGCCCGTGGTGGTGATCACGTCCAACCGCACGCGGGAGGTGCACGACGCGCTGAAGCGCCGCTGCCTGTACCACTGGATCGACCACCCTCCCTTCGACCGGGAGGTCGCGATCGTGCGCACGCGACAGCCGCGGGCCTCGCGACGACTCGCCGAGCAGGTGACCACCGCCGTGCAGTCCCTGCGGGGCCGGGACCTGTTCAAGCCGCCCGGGGTCGCCGAGACGATCGACTGGACCGAGGCGCTCGTCGCGCTCGGCGCCGAGGAGCTGGACGTCGAGCTGGCGACGCTGACGCTGGGCTCGGTGCTGAAGTACCGGGAGGACCAGCAGCGCGCCCGGGGAACGGGTTTCGGCGATCTGGTGCGCCAGGCCGTCGCCGGTGCGTGAGGGACCAGGGACCCGGCCGGCCGCCCCGGGTGCGGTCGGGACGGTCGTCGGCTTCGCCCGGACGCTGCGGGCCGCCGGCGTGCCGGCCACCGGGCACCGCGTGGAGTCGATGCTGGGCGCCCTGGCCGTCCTCGACGCGACCCGCCGAGGAGACGTGTACTGGGCGGGACGCCTGACCCTGTGCGGCGACCACGAGGACCTGGACCGCTACGACCGGGTGTTCGACGCCTACTTCTCCGGCGAGCGCTCCCCCGTGCGCCCGGCGCGGCCCCGGGCGGTGCGCACCCTCGTCCGCCAGGTGGGGGCCCGGCCGCCGGCCGGCGACGACGGCGACGAGGAGCGCAAGGTCGTCTGGGCCAGCGCGAGCACCGCCGAGCTGCTGCGCCGCCGGGACTTCGCCACCCTCGACGCCGACGAGCGGGCCCTCCTGGCGCGCCTGCTCGACGCCTTCCGGCTGCCGGGGGAGAGCCGCAGGACGCGCCGGCTGCGACCCGCCGCCCGCGGGCGCCTGGACCGGGCGCGCACCGTCCGCGACCTGCTGCGCCGCGGCGGCGAGCCGGCCCGCCTCCGCCACCGGCGGCCACACCGCAAGCCCCGGCGCGTCGTCCTGCTCGTCGACATCAGCGGGTCGATGAGCGTGTACGCGTCCGGCCTGCTGCGCTTCGCCCACGCCGCCTCGCGGCGGCGCGCGGCGGGCACCGAGGTCTTCACCGTCGGCACGCGCCTGACCCGGGTCACCCGGGAGATGAGCCACCGGGACCCGGACACCGCGATGGCGGCGGTCAGCGCGGCCATGCCCGACTGGAGCGGCGGGACGCGGCTGGGCTCCGTGCTCAAGGAGTTCCTCGACGGGTGGGGGCAGCGCGGCACCGCCCGGGGCGCGGTCGTCGTGGTCCTGTCCGACGGCTGGGAGCGCGACGACGTGGCGCTGCTGGGCGAGCAGATGGCCCGCCTGGGGCGGCTGGCGCACCGGGTCGTCTGGGCCAACCCGCGCAAGGGCCGGCCCGGCTACGCGCCGCTGGCGGCAGGCATGGCCGCCGCCCTGCCGCACGTCGACGACTTCGTCGAGGGTCACAGCCTGGAGGCGCTCGAGCACCTGGCCAGGGTCGTGGCCGGCGCGAGCCGGCGGGAGGCCGGCGGCAGCTTCCCCGCGGGCGTCGTCGTCCCGCGGCCGGGGCATCCTGGGCACAGCGAGACAGGGGGTCGCGGTGCGTGAGGTGCTTCCCACGGTCCGGCAGTGGCGCGCCGAGGGCACCCCTGTGGCCGTGGCCACCGTGGTGGGAGTGGACCGGAGCGCACCCCGCCAGCCGGGCGCCGTTATGGCCGTCGACGGCGACGGGCGGGTCGCCGGCAGCGTCTCCGGGGGCTGTGTCGAGGGCGCGGTCTTCGAGCTCGCGCAGCAGGTCCTCGACGACGGGCGTCCCCGCCTGGTGACCTACGGCATCAGCGATGAGCAGGCCTTCAGTGTCGGCCTCACGTGCGGTGGCTCGATCCAGGTCTTCGTCGAGCGGCTCGACTGGTGAGCCGGCCCGCCACGCCATGAGCGTGTTCGAGCGCCTGGCGGACGCCATCGACGGCGGCGAGCCCGCCGCTCTCGTCACGGTGCTCGACGTGGAAGCCTCCCCGGTCGACGGCGCGGGAGACGTGCGACCCGGCGCGAAGCTGTTGGTCACCGACGGCGAGGCCGCCGGGGGACTGGGCACGGAGGGGCTGGACGTCGCGGCCACCGACGACGCGCGCGGGCTGCTCGCCCAGGGCCAGACCGGACAGCGCCGCTACGGCCCCCGCGGGGAGCGCCGCCGCGACGACGTTCTCGTGTTCATCGAGTCGTTCACCCCGCCCCCCCGGATGCTGGTGTTCGGGGCCATCGACTACGCCGCCGCGGTCACCCGGGTCGGCGCCCTCCTGGGCTATGACGTGACGGTCTGCGACGCCCGAAAGGTGTTCGCCACGCCCGAGCGATTCCCCGGCGCCCGGGAGGTCGTCGTCGACTGGCCGCACCGCTACCTCGAGCGCACCGCCGTCGACGCGCGCACCGTGATCTGCGTGCTCACCCACGACCCGAAGTTCGACGTGCCCCTGCTGGAGGTGGCCCTGGGGACACCCGCCGCCTACATCGGCGCGATGGGCAGCCGCCGCACGCACGCCGACCGCCTCGAGCAGCTGCGCCGGCGGGGGCTGTCCGCCGCCGCCCTCGAGCGCCTGCGCTCACCGATCGGCCTGGACCTCGGCGCCCGCACCCCCGAGGAGACGGCGGTGTCGGTCGCCGCGGAGATCATCCAGTGCCGCTGGGGCGGCAGCGGACGGCCGCTGTCGGACACGGCCGGGGCCATCCACGCGCGGCGGCCCCGTGACCAGCTCGTGGAGACGACGCGGTGAGCCTCCCCGCGGGCAGCCGCCCGCCGGTCGCCGGGATCCTGCTCGCCGCCGGCGGCGGCCAACGCTTCGGGGGCCCGAAGGCCCTCGCCGTCTTCCGCGGCGAACCGCTCGCCGACCGCGGTGTGCGCCTGCTCGCCGCGGCGGGCTGCGGCCCGGTGCTGGTCGTGCTGGGCGCCCACGCCGGCCTCGTCCGACAGCGGGCGTCGCTGGCCGG
>JAHWKQ010000221.1 GCA_019347785.1 Actinomycetota bacterium | reverse complement strand
ACGAGGCCTTCCCGCCCCTGTACATCGCCATGGTCCGCGCCGGCGAGACCGCCGGCATGCTCGACCGGGTGCTGCTGCGCATCGCCGACACGATGGAGAAGGACGTGGCGCTGCGCGGCAAGATCAAGTCGGCGCTGACCTACCCGGGGGTCGTGCTGGTGCTGGCGCTGTTCTGCGTGCTCATCATGCTGATCTTCATCGTCCCGACGTTCGTCGAGCTGTTCGACCAGCTCGGCGGCGAGCTGCCGGCGCCCACGAAAATGCTGCTGTTCCTGTCCGGGCTCGTCCGCGGCCGCTGGTACGTGATCATCTTCCTGCCGCCGCTGTCGTGGCGGGCCTTCGTGTGGGCCCGCAAGCAGCCGAGGATCCGCTTCCAGCTCGACCGCCTCAAGCTGCGGGTGCCGGTGTTCGGCCAGCTGTTCCACAAGCTGGCGCTGTCGCGCTTCACGCGCAACCTCGGCACCCTGCTGCGCGCCGGCGTGCCGATCCTGCTGGCGCTGGAGATCACCGGCGAGACGGTCAACAACGGCGTCGTGTCCAACGCCGTCGGGGACGTGCAGGCGGCTGTCAAGGAGGGCGAGAGCATCGCGCGGCCCCTGAACGCCCACCCGGTCTTCCCGCCGATGGTCACCCAGATGATCGCCGTCGGCGAGGAGACCGGCGCCCTGGACACGATGCTGGAGAAGATCGCCGACTTCTACGACGACGAGGTCGCACGGGCCACCGAGGCGCTCACCGCCATGCTCGAACCGGTCATGATCGCCGTGCTCGGCGGCATCGTCGGCTCGATGGTCATCGCCCTGTACCTGCCGATGTTCAAGATCTTCGACCTGATCAAGTAGCCGCTGCTTCCCTGTCAGGGGCGGTCGGACAGGGTGACGGGCGTCCGCTGGCGGGCGCCGTCGCGGATGAGCGACAGCGCGACCCGCTCCCCCGGCCGCCGGCCGCGCAGGGCGCCGAACAGGTCCTCGATCTGCTCCAGCGGCCGCTCGCCGAGGGCGACGAGGACGTCCCCCGGGCGCAGGCCGGCGGCCGCGGCGGGGGAGCCGTCCTCCACCGCGAGCACGACCACGCCGGTGTCGGCGTCCAGGTCGAAGCGGTCGGCGATCTCCGGCGTCAGCGTCGCTCCCTGGATGCCCAGGTAGGCGTGCTCGACGTCGCCGGCCGCCAGCAGCTGGCGGACGACGTCGGTGACGGTGGGGGCGGGGATGGCGAAGCCGATCGACACCGCGCTCTGCTGCGGTGGGATATAGGCCACGTTGATGCCGACCACGCGGCCCTGGCCGTCGACGAGCGCCCCGCCGGAGTTGCCCGGCGATATCGGCGCGTCGGTCTGCACGAGCCCGACCAGCGCGGTCGCGCCCTGGGTCACCGCCCCGGGCACGGAGCGGTTCAGCCCGGAGATG
This sequence comes from Actinomycetota bacterium, assembly GCA_019347785.1. Lineage (GTDB taxonomy): Bacteria > Actinomycetota > Nitriliruptoria > Euzebyales > Egibacteraceae > JAHWKQ01. The sequence continues at coordinate 1,664 of JAHWKQ010000221.1, read as the reverse complement.
ATGCCGGCGGTCACCGTGTTCTCCAGGCCCAGCGGGTTGCCGATGGCGACCGCCAGCTCGCCCACCTCGGGCAGCTGGCCGGCGAAGTCGGCCGCCGGCAGCCCGTCGCGTTGGGCGTTCAGGACGGCCAGGTCGGTGAACGGGTCGGTCGCGACCACCTCGGCGGGCACCCGGGAGCCGTCGGCGAAAGCCACCTCGACGCTGCCGGCGTCCGCCACGACGTGGTTGTTCGTGACGATCGTGCCGTCGGCGCCCCAGATGACGCCGCTCCCCTGGCCCTGGCTCCGGCTGGTCTCGACGAGGATCGCGACGACGGACGGCTCGACCTTGCGGACCAGCCGCGGGATGCGCTCGAACGAACTCCCGCCGGACGGTCGGACCGTCTCGGTCTCCGTGGCCGTCTCCGTGGCGACCGGCGCCCCGCCCGGGCGGGCCAGGCAGCCCGCCGCGAGGGCGGCGAGAAGGCACAGCGCGGCCAGCGGGCGGGTCCGGGCGGTCACGGGGCCATGCTATGCGGGCCGAGGATGCCCCTGTCGCACCGCGGATACGCCCTACGGGCCGACTCGGCCGGGAGGTGCTCGCTCACGATGACGATGTGGCTGCTGGCCGACAGGCTTCGCAGGAGCCTGCTGGTCCTCCCGACGCTCTGGGGGGTGGCCGGGGTCGCCTTGGCGGGAGGGACGCTCGGTGTGGACAGGGCATCGATCGCCGGCGGGCTGCCGTGGGTCCTCAGCTCGGACAACGCCCGCCCCCTGCTGGCCACGCTGGCCGGGGCGATGATCACCGCCCTGGTGGTCGTCTTCTGGATCCCGGCATGATCGTGCAGCTGGCGGCAGGCCACTTCGCCTCACGCGTGCTGCGCGGCGATCTGCGGGACCGTTTCGAGCTGTCCGTGCTGGGCTTCATCGTCGGCGCGTTCGCCTACTTCGCGGTCGTGCTGCTGGCGCTGCCGGGCGGGGGCGCCGCCGCGCCCGGCCTCTCGGTCATCGTCGCCGTCCTCCTGGCCGTCGGCGTGCTGCTGGCGATCGTCGCCTCGATCGACAACAGCAGCCGCCGGACCGAGGTCGACCGCATCATGCACGACGTGGGCGACTACACCGTGGGCCGCATCCACCAGCTGTTCCCCGTCCGCGACACCGGCCCGGCAGAGAGGGTGTCCTCCCAGCCGCCGCAGCGCCAGGGCACCGAGGTGCAGTCCGACGCCAACGGCTGGGTCCTGCGCGTCGACGTCGGGTCGGTGCTGGCGGCCCTGCCGGAGCAGGCGACCGTCCAGATGCATGTCCGGGTGGGCGACTTCGTGACGGTTGCGGAGCCGCTGTGCACCTTCTGGTGCGACGAGGCGGACGCCCCCGAGCCCGCCCTGCGCCGTGCGGTCGTCATGGGCCGCGTGCGCACCATCGACGACGACGTGGAGTACGGCCTGCGCCAGCTGGTCGATATCGCCACACAAGCGCTGAGCGTCGCGCCAGCGACTCGACGACGGCGCAGTCCGCCATTGTCCATCTGCGCCACCTCCTCGCGAGCTGCTCACCCGCGACCCCCGGCAGGTGGTCGCCGGCGATGGCGGCCGGCGTGTGATCCGGGCGCGTGAACTGCTGATCGAGGACTACGTCCGCACCGCGCTCAACCCGGTGCGCGTCGCCGGCTGTGCGCACCCGCCGACG
>JAHWKQ010000042.1 GCA_019347785.1 Actinomycetota bacterium | reverse complement strand
TTCCGATCCCGCCGCGCTCGAGGGGTCGGCCGGCACCCACAGCGGCCGCGCGCGCAGCGGCCCCGGCCGCACCCAGGCCACGGCGCCGTCGCGGCCGGCGTCGGCGCCCAGCCACGCGAGCATCCGCTCCGTATGGTCACGGCTGGTGGCCGGCTCGGTGACCGTCGTCGTCCCCCCGGCGCCCAGCCCCGCCAGCAGGACGCAGGACTTGACCTGGGCGCTGGCGACCGGCGAGCGGTGCTCGATGGCGCGCAGCCGGCCGCCGCGCACCGCCAGCGGCGCGTGACGCCCTCCCCGGCGGCCGTCGACGCGGGCGCCCATGCGCCGCAGCGGCGCGGCGACCCGCCCCATCGGCCGTCGACGCAGCGAGGCGTCGCCGGTGAGCACGCTGAGCCCGTCGACGGTCGCGCAGAGGCCCGCCAGCAGGCGCAGGGCGGTCCCCGAGTTGCCGCAGTCCAGCACGTCGGCCGGCTCGGAGATCCCCCCGCCCACCACGGCGTCGGACACGTCGCCGTCGACGGTGACGCCGAGCGCCCGCAGGCAGCCCACGGTCGCGGCCACGTCGCCCGAGGGGGCCGCGCCGCGGACCGCGACGGCGCCGTCGGCGAGCGCGGCCAGCAGGAAGGCGCGGTGCGACACGGACTTGTCGCCGGGCACACGCACCCGCCCGCCGAGGGCCCGACCCGGCCCCAGCGGGTGCACGACGACGGTGTCGGGCACGGCGGTCACGGCGCGCGCTCACCGACCTCGTAGCCGCGCGCCTCCAGCGCCCGGCGCGCGCGCCCCGCGTGCTTGGGGCCGACCACGGCCAGCCGCAGCACGCCCCGGCCGCCCTCGGGGGCGTGCTCGATCCCGAGGTCCTCGATGTTGACCCCCGCGGCGCCGACCGTCGTGGTCACCTCCGCGAGCACCCCTGGACGGTCCGGGATGGGCACCCGCAGCTCGACGAGCACGCCGGTGGCCGTCTCCTTGCCCGGCAGGCCCCGCCGCGCGTCGCGGGCCTCGGCCAGGCGTCGCCGCAATCCCTGGTCGTCGCCATCGGCCAGGATCGCGCGCAGTGAGGACAGCCGCCCGCCGTACTCGTCGAGCACGGCGACGATCGCGTCCCGGTTCTCGGCGCAGATGTCCAGCCACAGGTCGGGGTTGCTCGCCGCCACACGCGTGGCGTCACGGAACCCGCCGGCCGCCAGCAGCAGCAGGCCGGCGTGCTCGTCGCGGGCGCGGCCGGCCGCCAGGTTCATCAGCGTCGTCGCCGCAAGCTGCGGCAGGTGGCTGACGACGGCGACGAGCAGGTCGTGGCGCTCGGGTGGGACGGCGATGACCCGTGCCCCCAGGCGGCCGACGAGCCCGTGCAGGCGCCGGTACGCCCCGGGGTCGGTATGGGTCGTGGGCGTCAGCAGGTAGGTGGCGCCGACGAACAGGTCGGCCGAGGCGTGCGCCGCCCCCGTCTCGGTCGACCCGGCCATCGGATGCCCGCCGATCACGTGCACCCCCGCCGGGGCCGCGGCCTGCAGCGCCCCGACGACCCGTGACTTGACGCTGGCCACGTCGGTCAGGACGGCCCCGGGCGGCAGCATCTCCGCGACCCGCGGGGCCACCAGGGGCACCGCGGACACGGGCACGGCCAGGACGGCCACGTCGCACCCCTCGGCGGCCGCGCCGGCCCCGGTCGCGACCCGGTCCAGCGCCCCCCGTGACAGGGCGGCGCCGAGCTGCTCGTCGTCGCGGTCGAAGCCGACGACCTCGTCGACCTCGTCGAGACGGCGCAGCGCCATGCCCAGCGAGGCGCCGATCAGGCCGGTCCCGACCACCGCGACCCTCACGCGGGCCCCGCCCTCACTCGGGCAGGTCGCTGCGCAGCTGGCGGGCGCCGCGCAGGTACACGTGCCGCAGCCGCGCCCGCGGCCGGGCGGTGTGGACGTGGGCGAGCACGCGCACGCACCGCGGGATCGCGCTGGGGCCCGAGATGTCGAGCTCACGGGCGCACAGCATCGGCACGTCGGCGATGCCGGCCGCGCGGACGGCGGCCGCGGGGAACTCGCTGCGCACGTCGTCGGTGGCGGTGAACAGCAGGCTGACGAGGTCACCGGCGCCCAGCTCGTTGCGGGCCAACAGCTCACCGAGGAGCTCGCCGGTGCGGGCCAGCACCTCGTCCCGCGTGTCGGTGTCCAGGGTGGTCGCGCCCCGCAGGGCCACCAGCCGCACGCCGACTCAGCCGCCTGCGGACGGGTCGCGCATCCCGACCGCCGCGTACAGTCGGCGCACCTCGTCGGGGCCCAACCGGCGGTGCCGGCCGGGAGGGAGGTCGCCGAGTCCCAGCGGCCCCAGCTTCACCCGGGCGAGCCGCTCGAGGCGTATCCCGACCGCCCCCAGCATGCGGCGGACCTCCCGCTTGCGGCCCTCGGCGAGGACGATCTCGAGCAGCGTCTGGTCGCCCGCGGAGCCCAGCTCCCGCACCGAGCGCGCGGCGGCCGGCCCCTCGGGCAGCTCGACGCCGTGGCACAGCGCGCGCACCGCCCGCTTGCCGGGCCGGCCGCGGACCTGGGCGACATAGGTCTTCTCGACGCCATAGCGTGGGTGGGCCAGCCGGTTGGCCAGCTCACCGTCGTTGGTCAACAGCAGCAGGCCCTCGGTGTCGCGGTCCAGCCGGCCGACCGGGTAGACGCGCGGACGGGCCGGGACGAGGTCCATGACCGTGCGGCGGCCCTGGGGGTCGCTGACCGTCGTCACCACGTCCAAGGGCTTGTTGAGCAGGACATAGGCCAGCAGCGGGTTCGTCGCGACGCGCTCGCCGTCGACGGTGACGACCTGGCTCGTGGGGTCGACTTTCGCGCCCAGCTCGACGACCCGGCCGTCGACGGCGACGCGGCCCGCGGCGATGAGCTCCTCGCAGCCGCGCCGGCTGCCGACGCCGGCCGCCGCCAGCGCCTTCTGGACCCGCTGGCGGTCACCGCCGGCGCCCCCGAGGCTCACCGCGGCCCGTCACCGGCTTCGGGCAGGACGACCACGTCTCCGCCCCCCGGGCGGTCGAGGTCGCGGCGCGCCTGACGGTAGCCGCCGGGCGGCGGCTCGGGCGGCGGCGGGTCGCCGGCCCGGGGCAGCGGTGGCAGCTCGTCCAGACCGCGCAACCCCAGGCGCTCCAGGAAGGCCGGTGTCGTGGCGTACTCCAGCGGCTGGCCGGGGGCGGCCCGCCGGCCGATCTCGGCGACCAGACCCCTGGCCACCAGGGAGCGCACGGCCGCGTCGGCGTCCACGCCACGGATCTCGGCGACCTCCCCCCGGGTGACCGGCTGCTTGTAGGCGATGATCGCCAGGGTCTCCAGCGCCGCCTGCGACAGCCTGCCCCGGCGCCCGTGGGTGACGAACCGCTCCACGAGGGCGGCGGCGTCCGGGTGGGTGTACAGACGCCAGCCGCCGGCGACCTCACGCAGCACGAAGCCCCGGTCGTCCGCGGCGTACTCCGCCCGCAGGTCCGACAGCGTGGCCGTCACCTGGCGGGCGGGGACCTCCAGCACCCCGGCGAGGGTGCGCGCCGCCACCGGTTCGTCGACGACGAGCAGCACGGCCTCGACGGCCTTGCGCACGCCCGGCCCGCTCACGCGATCTCCGCGCGCCGGTGGTCCGTCGCCGTCGCCACCGCTATCTCGTCCGACCCGCCGGCCTGGGAGAGGTCCACCGTGCCGTCCTTGTACAGCTCGAGCACGGCCAGGAACCAGACGACGACCTCCAGACGGCTGCGACAGGCCGCGGTGAGCCGGCCGAAGGTGGCGCGCCCTCCGGCGCGCGCGAGCTCCCCGACGACCTCGGCCGCCGCCTCGCCCACGGTGATCGCCACGGGCGACAGGTGCGACAGGTCCACGGTCGGGTCGGCAGGCCGCGTCAGCACGCTCGCGGCCAGGGTGGCCAGGTCCTGTGGCGTGGCCCGCAGCTCCACGGGGGGGTGAGCATCCCGCAGCGGCCCGTCGGGGCCGGTGTCGCGGGGGACGAAGCCGCCGCCTTCCTCGAGCCGGTCGGCCAGGACGCCCGCGGCCCGCTTGAAGGTGCGGTAGTCCAGCAGCCGGGCGTACAGCAGGTCCCGGGCCTCCAGCGCCAGCGCGTCGACCTCGCCGTCCTCGTCGGCGGGCAGCAGCCGGGTGGCCTTCAGCTCGACGAGCGTGGCGGCCACGACGAGGAAGTCGGTGGCCACGTCCAGGTCGACGCGCTCCAGGCCCCGCAGCGCCTCCAGGTAGTCATCGGTGATCCGGGCGAGCGGCACGTCGCAGACATCGAGCCGACGGCGCGCGATGAGGTGCAGCAGCAGGTCGAACGGGCCCTCGAACGCATCGACGGCCACGTGGAAGCTGGCGTTCATACGGTCGTCGAGTCTAGGCGCCCGGAGCGTCGCTCCCGCTCAGCGCGGGTCCGCCCGGCGGCCGAGCACGGTCGGCGGCGCCGGCACATCGTCAGGCCCCACGCGCACCAGGCGGCGCAGCTCGTCGGCCGCCCGGTCGGCGGCGGCGTCGGTGCGGGCGTGCACGACGGCCAGTGGCGCGCCCCGCTCGATCCGGTCGCCGATCTCGACGCGCAGCTCCAGCCCCACGGCGGGATCGACCTCGTCGTCCTCATGCGTGCGCCCGGCCCCCAGCCCCGCGGCGAGCTCCCCGATGCCCCGAGCCGGCACCGCGGCCACGACGCCGCCGTCCCGGGCGGACACCTCGCGGGTCACCGGGGCCGCCGCCAGCACCTCCCGGGGCCGGTCGCACACCGAGGGGTCGCCGCCCTGGGCGGCGACCATGGCCGCGAGCCGCTCCAGCGCCGCGCCGTCCCGCCAGAGGCGGGTCAGCTCCTCTCGGGTGGCGTCCGGATGGCCACCGCGGGCCAGCGCCAGGCCGTGGCAGGCGAGATCGAGCGCGAGCTCGGCGAGGCGGCCCGACGGCGGCGCCGACATCGCCTCGACGCACCCGGCGACGGCCAGGGCGTTGCCGACCGAGCGGCCCAGGGGCTGGTCCATGGCGGTGACCAGCGCCGTGCAGCGGCGGCCCGCCTCGACGCCGATTTCCACGCACAGCTCGGCCAGCGCGCGGGCGTCCTCGGGGGTCGTCATGAACGCCCCGTCGCCGCACTTGACGTCGAGCACGATCGTGTCGGCGCCCCCCGCCAGCTTCTTCGACATGACGCTGGACGCGATCAGCGCCCGGGACCCGACCGTGCCGGTGACGTCCCGCAGCGCATAGATCGCGCGGTCGCCCGGGACCAGTCGCTCGCTCTGCGCGGCGACGACGCAGCCGGTGTCCGCCGCCACGGCACGCAGCTCGTCGGGCGACAGGTCCACCCGGAAGCCCGGGATCGACTCCAGCTTGTCGAGCGTGCCGCCGGTGTGGCCCAGGCCGCGACCCGACAGCTTGACCACCTGCGCGCCGGCGGCGGCCAGCAGCGGCGACACGATCAAGGTGGTGTCGTCGCCGACCCCGCCCGTCGAGTGCTTGTCGATGACGGGGCCGTCCAGCTCCGACAGGTCGAGGGTCTCGCCGCTGTGCCGCAGGGCGTCGGTGAGCGCCCGCGCCTCGGCGTCCGTGAAGCCGTTGAGCACGCCGGCCATGAGCAGCGCCGCCATCTGCCCCTCGGTGACGCGCCGGGCCAGATAGCCGTCGACGAGCCACCGCAGCGCCTCCGCGTCGAGCTCTCCTCCGTCGCGCTTGCGTCCGATGAGATCGACCGCGCGGTACCCCCCTGAGGTCACCGGCCGGCTCCCCCGCCGGGGTCGGCCGCGGCCGCCGGCGCGTCGGCGTGTGCCCGCGGGTGCGCCCCCTCGTAGACGTGGCGCAGGCGGGCCCGGCTGACCAGCGTGTAGATCTGGGTGGTGTCGACGCTGGCGTGGCCCAGCAGCTCCTGCACGACCCGGACGTCGGCGCCGCCGTCGAGCAGGTGGGTCGCGAACGAGTGGCGCAGCGTGTGCGGCGAGACGTCACGGGCCAGCCCGGCCGCCTCCGCGTGACGCTTGATGACCATCCATCCTCCCTGACGGCTCAGCCGGCCGCCGCGCAGGTTGCACAGCAGCGCCGGCCCGCGCGGGCGCAGGGCCGGCCGTCCCCGCACCAGCCACGCCTCCAGCGCCGCCCGGGCGGGGCGCCCCAGTGGAACCACCCGCTGCCTGCCGCCCTTCCCGGTGCAGCGCACCGTGCGGGCCTGCAGGTCGACGTCGTCCACGTCCAGGCTCACCAGCTCGGAGATGCGCAGGCCGGCCGCGTACAGCAGCTCCAGCATCGCCCGGTCGCGCAGCTGCACGGTCGATCCGCCCGAGGGCGCCCCCAGCAGGCGCTCGACCTGCTCGAGGCTCAGGGCCCGGGGCAGGGGCCGCGGCGGACGGGGGCCGCGCAGCCCGGCGGACGGGTCGTGCCCGGCCAGGCCCTCGCGGACGAGGAAGCGGTGCAGCCCACGGACCGCCACCAGGGTGCGCGCGACCGACGACAGCGCGTAGGGGGCGCCGGCGGGGGTGCGCCGGGCCCGCAGCCAGGCCAGGAAGCGCTCCAGGTCCTGCCGTGACGCGTCCACCGCGCTGGCCACGCCGACCTCGCGCAGGTACGCCGCGTACACGGCCAGGTCGCGCCGGTAGGCGCCCAGGGTGCGAGCGCTCAGGCCCCGCTCCGCGGACAGGTAGTCCAGGTATCGCTGGGTGTCCCGTTCGCCCACCGCTAGGCGTGCGACCCGGATGCGGGCACGACGTCGGACAGGTCGGTGTGTGCCAGCTCGTGCGCCTCGGCGACCCCGGCGTTGGTGATGGCCCCGTCGACGACGTTGAAGCCGCGGGCCAGGGCCGGGTCCCGGGCCGCCGCCCCGGCGACGCCGTGCTCGGCGATCCTGGACACGTACGGCAGCGTGACGTTCGCCAGCGCGAACGTCGACGTGCGCGGCACGGCCCCCGGCATGTTGCCGACGCAGTAGTGCACGACCTCGTGGACGAGGTAGGTCGGCTCGCGGTGGGTCGTCACGCGGCTGGTCTCCGAGCACCCCCCCTGGTCGATCGAGATGTCCACGAACACCGCGCCACGGCGCATCGAGTGGACCATGTCCTCGCTGAGCAGGTGCGGCGCCCGGGCCCCGGGGACCAGGACGGCGCCGATGACCATGTCCGCCTCGGCGACCTGCTCCTCGAGCGTCAGCCGATTGGACATGAGCGTGACGATCTTGCCCTGGTGGATGGCGTCGACGTAGCGCAGCTTGTCGACGTCGAGGTCCAGGATCGTGACGCGGGCCTCCATGCCCGCCGCGACCCAGGCGGCGTTGCGGCCGGAGACGCCCGCGCCGATCACGACCACGTGCGCCGGCAGGACCCCGGAGACGCCGCCCATGAGCGTCCCGCGCCCCCCGCGAGGGGCCTCGAGCTCCTTGGCGCCGACCTGCGGCGCCATGCGGCCGGCGATCTCGCTCATCGGGGCCAGCAGCGGCAGGGCGCCGTCGGGGTGCTCGACGGTCTCGTAGGCGACCGCGGTGATGCCGGACTTCACGAGCGCGTCGGTCAGGGGTCGGTCCGCGGCCAGGTGCAGGTAGGTGAACAGCACCAGGTCGGGGCGCAGACGCTCGAACTCCTCCTCGACGGGCTCTTTGACCTTCAACAGCAGCTCGGCGTCGGCCCACACGCGCGCTGCGTCGTCGACGATGCGGGCCCCGGCGCGGGTGTAGTCGTCGTCGGTCAGCGAGGAGCCGGCGCCCGCGCCCGCCTGCACCATGACCTCGTGACCCGCCACCGTCAGCTCGCGCACCCCCGCGGGGGTGATCGCGACGCGATACTCGGACTCCTTGACCTCGGCCGGCACTCCGATCCTCACTGGGACCCCCTTCCCCCGCCCGCGGCGTGTGGCCGCCGACTCACCGGATTCTATTCCGCCGTCGCGTCCCGGCGGCCGGCCGCCTGCAGCCGCGCCTGCGCCAGCAGCAGCCCGATGACCGTCTTGGCGTCGCACAGGTCGCCGCGGCGGGCCCGGGCCACGGCTTCGTCGAGACGCATGCGCACGACCTGCATGCCGGCCTCCTCGGCGTCGGCTGAGAAGTCGTCCGGGGGACTGGCCGGGCGCAGGTCCGTGGCCAGGTAGACCGTCGTCCGCTCGTCGGTCCAGCCGGCGGAGTTGGCGAACGTGACGAGCTCGTCGAGGCGCCCCGGCTCCAGCCCGACCTCCTCGATCAGCTCGCGGCGGGCCGCGTCGTCCGGCGCCTCGCCCTCGATGTCGAGGAGGCCGGCGGGGACCTCGAGGAGCCACTCGCGCAGCGGGTGGCGATACTGGCGCACGAGCACGACGCACCCCTGGTCGACGGCCACGACCGCGACCGCGGGCACATGCTCCATCACTTCGCGTGCCCTCGTGTGGCCGTCGGGCATGCGCACCCGGTCCATGCGGGCGCGCGACAGCACGCCGTCGTAGACGGTCTCACTGGACTCGACGTGGTACTCGCTCATACGGCCTCCCCGGGTCGCGGCGCTCGGCGTCTTGTTACCATCCCTGGTCCAGTGGCTTTTCCCATGCGCGCCAAGGACGGTCGGCCGACGCCCTCGCCGCGCCAGCTCGTCGTGGGCCTCGTGGGCGGGCTCGTCACGGTCGCGGGCCTCGTGCTCATGCCGCTGCCGGGCCCCGGCATCCTGGTGGTCCTGGCCGGCCTGGCCATCCTGGCCTCAGAGTTCGACTTTGCGCGCCACCTGCTCGCCTGGGGCCGCGAGCGCGCCCGCAGCGCCCGGCGCCGCACCCCCTGGGGGTGAGCCGGGGCAGCCCTAGGCGCGGGCGCTCATCGGCTCGGGCAGCCGGCCGGACTGGGCAAGCATGCGGTCCAGCGCGGCGCCGACGAAGTCGCGGAACAGCGGCTGGGGGCGGTTGGGGCGCGAGCGCAGCTCGGGGTGGAACTGCGAGCCGACGAACCACGGATGCTCGGCCAGCTCGATCATCTCCACGAGGCGGTCGTCCGGTGACAGCCCACTGAAGACCATGCCCGCCTGCGACAGCCGCCGGCGGTAGCGGTTGTTGACCTCCCAGCGGTGCCGGTGGCGCTCGTACACGACCGGCTCGCGGTACGCCGCGGCGGCGCGGGTGCCGGGCGCGACCTTGCACGGGTACACGCCCAGGCGCATCGTGCCGCCCAGGTCGACGACGCCGCGCTGGTCCGGCATGAGGTCGACGACCGGCTCGGGGGTCTCCGGCGCGAACTCGCTGGAGTTGGCCTCGGCGAGGCCGAGCACGTGGCGCGCGAACTCGACGACGGCGACCTGCAGCCCCAGGCACAGGCCGAGGTAGGGCACGTGGCGCTCGCGGGCGTAGCGGGCCGCGGCGATCTTGCCCTCGATGCCGCGGACGCCGAAGCCGCCGGGCAGGACGATGCCGTGCGCGCCGCGCAGCGACCGCGCGGCCGCACCGGGCGCCTGCAGATCGTCGGCGGGCACCCACAGGGTCTCCACCTGCGCGCCGTGGTGGATGCCGGCGTGCGCGAGCGCCTCGACGACCGACAGGTAGGCGTCCGGCAGCGACACGTACTTGCCGACGACGGCGATCCGGACGGTCTCCTCGGGCGCCAGCGCGCGGCGCACCAGCCGCGTCCACTCGCGCAGGTCCGGCTCGACGGCGGGGTCGAGCCCCAGGCGCCGCACGATGAACGCGTCGAGACCCTCGTCGCGCAGCACCAGGGGCACCATGTACAGAGAGTCGACGTCGTGGGCGCTGACGACCCCCTCGATGTCCACGTCGGACAGCATCGCGATCTTGCGCTTGAGGTCCGGTGACAGGGGGCGGTCGCTGCGGCACACGACCGCGTCGGGCTGGATCCCGATGCTGCGCAGCTCCCGGACGGAGTGCTGCGCCGGCTTGGTCTTCAGCTCCCCGGTGGGGGCGATGAACGGCACCAGCGCGCAGTGCACGTAGCAGATGCTCTCGCGCCCCACGTCGTAGCGCAGCTGGCGGATCGCCTCCAGGAACGGCAGGCCCTCGATGTCCCCGACCGTGCCGCCGACCTCGGTGATGACGACGTCGACGTCGTCGGCCAGCGCCAGGATCGTCCGCTTGATCTCGTTGGTGACGTGGGGGATCACCTGGACGGTCTCGCCCGTGTAGTCGCCACGGCGCTCCTTGGCGATGACCGAGGAGTAGATCTGGCCGGTCGAGACGCTGCACGCCCGGGTGAGGTTCTCGTCGATGAAGCGCTCGTAGTGGCCCAGGTCCAGATCGGTCTCGCCGCCGTCCTCGGTGACGAACACCTCCCCGTGCTGGAACGGGTTCATGGTGCCCGGGTCGACGTTGACATACGGGTCGAGCTTCTGCATGACGACACGCAGGCCGCGTGACTTCAGCAGCCGCCCGATGGACGCGGCGGTGATGCCCTTGCCCAGGGACGACGAAACGCCCCCGGTCACCAGGATGTGCTTGGCCACGCGCAGTCCCTTCGGTCCGGCGGGGGCGCGCGGCGCCTCTTCCAACGGTACCAGGGGACGCCCGGCGCCTCCGGCAAGCCACGCAGGGCGATGGGCCTAGCGCAGGCCGAACTTGTCGCGCACCCGCTCGTAGAAGTCGAACGTGCCGAAGCGCGCCAGGCGCACCGGCACGTCGCCGCGGGACACCCGCACCCGCCCTCCGGCCGGCACGTCCAGCGTCTCCCGCCCGTCGAGGCTGACCAGGCAGGTGTTGTGCCCGCCGACCGGGCGCACCGATAGCGTCTCGGTCGGGTCGACGACGATGGTCCGGTCGAACAGCGAGTGCGGCGCCACCGGGACGAGCAGGATGGCATCCATCAGCGGCGACAGGATCGGGCCGCCGGCGCTGAAGGCGTAGGCCGTCGAGCCGGTGGGGCTCGCGCAGATGATCCCGTCGGCGGGCACGTGGGCGAACGCAGAGTCGCCGACGCGCACCTCCAGGACGACCAGCCGCTGGCGGTCGGTCCGCTCGACGGACGCCTCGTTCAGCGCCCAGCTGCTGGCCACGGTCCGCCCGTCGGCGTCGTCGACCTCCACCAGCAGCGTCATGCGCTCCTCGACGCTGAACGCGCCGCCGACGAGCCGTCGCAGCACCGCCGCCACGTCGGGGGCCGCGACCTCGGACAGGAAGCCCAGCCGGCCCAGGTCCACGCCCGCGAGCGGCAGCCCCCGGTCCCGGGCCATGTAGGCGGCGCGCAGGAACGTGCCGTCGCCGCCGAAGACGAGGACCACGTCGGCGCGGTCACCGAACGACGAGGGTTCGCGGACGTCGATGGCGCCGTCCCAGCCGTCGCCGCTGCAGCCGACGATGCCGACGTCCTCCTGGCGCAGCAGGTCGACGGCCGCCAGGGCCGCCTGCTTCGCCTCGGGACGGCCGCCGTGCACGACCAGCCCGACGACCTCGGGCGCGGTACCGCGCCCGGCGGGCACACGGGACGCGGCGGGCCGTCGCGCGCTGGGGCCCGGCGGCGTCGTCACGTGCTCATGCTAACGGCTGACCGCGACCCGCCGGCCCGCCGCGACCGCCCGGTCCAGCACGGCGCTGACGTCCGGCTGTCCCGCCTCCGCCGCCAGCGACCCCGGCTCGGAGTCGCCGGCGCGCAGGTGGACGAAGAACTCGACGTTGCCGGCCGGGCCCGGCAGCCGTGACGCCACCGCGTCGACGACACCGAGGCCCTCCTCGCCGGCCGCCGCAGCGACGGCCGACAGCGCCCCGCGCCAGGCCGCCGGGTCCCGCACGACGCCGCCGGGGCCGACCCGCCGCGGGCCCACCTCGAACTGCGGCTTCACGAGCGCGACGTGGTCGGCGACGTCGGCGGCCACCGCCACCAGGGCGGGCAGCACGAGCGTGAGCGAGATGAACGACAGGTCCGCCACGAGCAGGTCGGGCGGGGGCGGCAGCACGTCGCCGGCGGTCAGGCGTCGCACGTTGGTGCGGTCCCGCACGACCACCCGCTCATCGCGGCGCAGTCCCCAGGCCAGCTGTCCGTACCCGACATCCACGGCCACGACGCGGGCGGCGCCGCGTCGCAGCAGCACGTCGGTGAAGCCCCCCGTGGACGCACCGGCGTCGAGGCAGTGACGCCCGGCGGGGTCGACGCACAGGTCGCCCAGAGCACCCGCCAGCTTGTGGCCCCCCCGCGACGCCCAGCGGTCGGCCGGCTGGGCGACGCCCACCGGCTCGGCGGGGGCCACCAGCCGGGCCGGCTTGGGCGCGGGCGCCCCGCCGACCGTGACGCGGCCCTCGGCGATGAGCCTGCGGCCGTCGGAGCGGCTTGACGCCAGCCCCCGGCGGACCAGCTCGGTGTCCAGCCGCCGCCGCGGCGTCATCCCGGCGGCTGCTCCGGCCCGCGCTCGTCCGCCTGCGCCTCGTCGGCCAGGGCGTCGGACGCGTCGAGCTCTTCGACCAGCGCGCGGTGGACCTGCTCGAGACGCTCGGCGTGCCGCTGGGCCGGCAGCTCGTCGAGCTCCTCCAGGAAGCCGAGCAGGCGCTGGAGGGACGCGGTCACCCCCGGGCCTCCGGCTCGGGGGCGGGAGCCCGGCTGGCGTGCGCCCCCCGCTCGGCCGCGGACGTGCGCGCCGCGGGGGCCGTCCCCGGCGGCTCCCCGGCACTCTGCGGCCCACGGGCCGGGCGGGGACCGGGCGGGGCCGCCGGAC
>JAHWKQ010000220.1 GCA_019347785.1 Actinomycetota bacterium | reverse complement strand
CGCCCCGGCCGGGGCGCGCGCCGCCGGCGAGATGTCACTCGTCGAGCACCTCGTCGAGCTGCGCTCCCGGCTGGGCAAGTGCGCCGTGGCCGTGGCGCTGGGGTTCACCGTCGGCTTCGCGGTCCGCGAGCGGGTCTTCGCGCTGCTCATCCAGCCGTACTGCCGGCTGCCGGCGCAGCTGCGCGCCGGCTCGGCGGCCTTCGACGCCAAGGACTGCTCGCTCATCTTCACCGACCCCATGGGCGCGTTCTTCATCAGCCTGAAGGCGGCCGCGGTGGTCGCCGTCGTGGCCGCCGCGCCGATCGTCTGCTACCAGCTGTGGCGCTTCGTCACCCCCGGCCTGCAGCCGGTCGAGCGCCGCTACGCCCTGCCGTTCGTGGTCATCAGCCAGGCGCTGTTCCTCGCCGGCGCGATCTTCAGCTACGTCATCATCCCGCGTGGCCTGCAGCTCATGCTCGGCTTCGCCGGGCCCAACGTCGTGTCGCTGATGGACGCCAACCGGTACCTGACCTTCATGCTCCACACGATGCTCGCCTTCGGGGCGGCCTTCGAGTTCCCGCTCATCCTGGTCATGCTGTCGCTGACCGGCGTCGTCACGTCCGGCGCGCTGCGCCGCCACCGCCGCTACGCGCTGTTCGGCACGTTCGTCGCGGCGGCCGTGCTCACCCCCACCCAGGATCCGCTCACGATGACGTTCATGGCGGCGGCCCCTGCTGGTGTTCTACGAGGCCGCCATCGTCGCCGCGCGGCTCGTCGAGCGTCGCCGCCCCGGTGTGAGCCCCGGCCGACCCGCCTGAGCCGCCGGGCCGCGGGGCAGGCGCAGGCAGGGATAGCCTCTCGTCATGCCCGATCCGACGCTGACGGCGGCCCGCCGTGACGCGCTGCGCCGGCGCGTCCGTGACGCCGGTCTGTCCGCGCTGTTGGTCACGGCGCTGGTCAATGTCCGCTACCTCACCGGCTTCACCGGCTCGCAGGCGCGGGTACTGGTCACCGCCGACGGCGACGCCGACGTGTTCGTGACCGACGGGCGCTACCGGGAGCAGGCGGAGGCCGAGGTCCCCGGAATGGAGCGGATCGTGAACCCGACCCCGGGCTGGCTGCGCGAGCGTCTGGGCGGCCGCGAGTCCCTCGGGGTCGAGAGCCAGCACCTGCCGTGGGACGACGTCCGAGACCTGCAGCGCCGCCTGGGCGACGTCACCGTGACGCCCGCGCCCGAGCACGTCGAGGCGCTGCGCCAGGCCAAGGACGACGCGGAGCTCGACGCCCTGCGCCGCGCCTGCCGCATCGGCGACCGGGCGTTCGCCGCCCTGGTGGGCTGGGTCCGCCCGGGCATGACCGAGCGGGAGGTCGCCGTGCGCCTGGAGCGCACCATGGTCGACCTCGGCGCGGCGGGTTCGTCGTTCGACACGATCGTGGCCTCCGGGCCCAACAGCGCGATCCCGCACCACCGTCCGGCGCAGCGCAGGCTGTGGTCGGGTGACCTGCTCAAGGTCGACTTCGGTGCCCTCGTCGACGGCTACCACAGCGACATGACCCGCACCGTGGCCATCGGCGAGCCTGACGCGCGGCTGCGGCGCGTTCACGACGTGGTGCGCGAGGCCCAGGCCGCCGGGCTGGCGGCGGCGGTGTGCGGGGCCGCCGCCGCCGAGGTGGACCGGGCCTGCCGGGCCATCATCGACGCCGCGGGGCACCGTGAGGACTTCACGCACGGCACCGGCCACGGCGTCGGGCTGCAGATCCACGAGCGCCCACTGCTGTCCCCGCGCAGCGTTGCTACACTCGCCGACCGCATGGCGGTGACCGTCGAGCCGGGTGTGTACCTGCCGGGGGTCGGCGGCGTGCGCATCGAGGACACCGTGATCGTCGGCCCGGCGGGCGCGGCCGGCCCGGAGTCCCTCACCCGCAGCCCCAGGGGCCTGCTCGTGGTATGACGCGGCGACCCAGCCCTCGAGCAGAGGTACAGCTGCATGGTTTCGACCAACAACCTGAAGAACGGCATGACCCTGGACATCGGGGGCGAGCTGTGGCGCGTCGACCACTTCCAGCATGTCAAGCCGGGCAAGGGCGGCGCCTTCGTGCGCACCACCCTGAAGGGTGTCAGGACCGGCAAGACCGTGGACCGCACCTTCAGGGCAGGTGAGCAGGTCGAGCAGGCGATCCTCGAGCGGCGGTCCCTGCAGTACCTGTACGCCGAGGACGGCACGCTCGTGTTCATGGACACCGAGCACTTCGAGCAGGCGTACGTCCCGCGGTCGGCGGTCGGCGACCACGTCCGCTGGTTCACCGAGGGGGACGTGATCGAGCTCGTCTTCCACGGCGACGAGGTGGTGGGCGTGGAGGTGCCGGCCAGCGTCGCGCTGACCGTGACCGCCACCGACCCGGGGCTGCAGGGCGACCGGGTCTCGGGGGCGACCAAGCGCGCCGTGCTGGAAACCGGCGCCGTCGTCCAGGTGCCGCTGTTCATCGAGGAGGGCGAGAGGGTCAGAGTCGACACGCGCAGCGCCAGCTACATCTCGCGGGCGTAATGGTCGGCCCGCCCGTGAGCCGACGGCAGGCGCGCAGGCGGGCCCTTGACATCCTCTACGAGGCCGACCTGCGTGGCCGGCCGACCGCGAGGGTGCTGGCGGCTCAGCTGTCCGCTGAGGACCCGCCGGGCGACTTCACGGTCGAGCTCGTCCGCGGGGTGCACCGTACCCGGGGCGAGCTCGACCGGCTGATCGAGTCCTACGCCCGCGACTGGAAGCTGGCGCGCATGCCGGTCGTGGACCGCAACGTGCTGCGCCTGGGGCTGTTCGAGATCCTGCACCTCGATGACGTGCCCACGGCCGTCGCCATCGACGAGGCCGTCGATCTGGCGAAGGAGCTGTCCACCAAGGACTCGGGCCGCTTCGTCAACGGCGTGCTCGCTCGCATCGCCGACGCCCACGCCCCCGACTGACCCGGAGCTCGTCGGGCTGGTTACCGCGGCGGTAACCGAAGTGACAAGCGGCAAGGAGAGGGAGGATGAGGGAGAGTGGGGGATGGGCGCGGGTCTGCTAGTCTGCCGGGGACGAACGCGCCGCCTTTAAGACCTGGTCCGGAGAGGCCGGAAAGGGGCTGAACACGATGCCGTCC
>JAHWKQ010000041.1 GCA_019347785.1 Actinomycetota bacterium | reverse complement strand
AGCTTGGCCATCAGCGACAGCGACACCATCGAGGTCTCGTCGACCACGACGACGTCGTGGGGCAGGGGGTTGACGCGGTCGTGGCGGAAGCGACTCGAGCTGTCGGGGCGGGTGCCCAGCAGCCGGTGGATGGTCGAGGCGCCGAGCCCCCGGAGGCGCTCGCGGACCCGCTCGGTCGTGGCGAGCCCTGCCGCGACCTCGCGCACGCGCGTCTGGAGCCGGTCGGCGGCCTTGCCGGTCGGGGCGGCGAGCGCGACCTGCGGCGGCCGCCCACCGGCCGCCGTGGCCTGCTCCTCGAGCAGCGCGAGGATCCCGGCGACGGTGGTCGTCTTGCCGGTGCCGGGGCCGCCGGCGACCACCGCGAAGCGGCGCAGCACGGCGGCGGCGGCAGCCAGCCGTTGCAGGTCGGGGCCGCCGCCCTCCTGCGTGGGGAAGAGCCGGTCGAGGCCGTCGCGCAGCACCGTGGTCTCGACGCCGGCGGCGGCGGTGGCGCGGCTGCGCAGGTCGTCGAGCACGCGCCGCTCGTAGCGCCAGTAGCGGTCCAGGTACAGCCGCGAGCCTGACAGGCGCAGCGGCCGGTCCCCCGCCGGCTCATCGCCGGGCCCATCCCCCGCGGCGTCGACGACGAGCGCGCTGCGCGCGACACGGTCGAGCCAGTCGCCCGGCTCGGGCCACGGCAGGGCGTCGACGTCGGCGGGGACGTCCTCGTCGACCGACACCGTGAGCCGGACATTGGCCAGATCGACGCAGACGTGGCCGAGGCGGGGCGCGCGCACCGCGAGTGCGGCGGCGAGCAGCACGCCGGGCTCGCGCTCACCGGCCAGCCGCCCGAGCGTGGCGGCGACGTGCACGTCTGCGGGGACGAGCACGCCGGCGTCGTTAAACGCGCGCAACTGGCCCGGGGCGTCGCGGACGCGGCGGACGTCGTGGCCGTCGGCGGGGAGTGACCCGGTGGGGGTGGCCGTCGGCGCGCTCATGCGGCGATCCTTCCACGGTCGAGCAGGTCGCTGACCGCGGTGACCAGCGCGGCGGGGGGCCGCCAGGCGAACACCCCGCAGGGCCGGCCGTCGACGAGGGGCGTGTCCGCCCCGGTCATGCCGCGGACGAACAGGTAGAGGACGCCGGCCAGGTGGCGGTCGGGGTCGTAGGCACCGGCACCGGCGGGCCCGGGCAGGCGCCAGCGCAGGAACCGGTGCAGCGCCACGGTGTACAGCAGCGCCTGCAGGGGGTAGTGGCCGCGGCGCATCGCGTCGGCCAGCGCCACCGGGCGGTAGTGCCAGGCTCTCAGCGGCTCGTCGCCGGCCGCCAGGTAGTTGGTCTTGTAGTCGATGACGGCGAAGCGCCGGGTGCCGTCGTGACCCCGGATCCTCACCACGAGGTCGAGGCTGCCGGTCAGGTAGCCGCGTAGCTGGCGGTCGAGCGCAGGATCTTCCAGGTGGTCGGCGTAGCCGGCGAGCGGATCGTGCCCCGGCAGGTGCGCCCGCAGCAGCTCCCCGATCGCGGCGACCGGCGCGGTGGCGGCCGTCGGGGCGCCGGTGAGCAGGGGCAGCTCGAAGTCCAGCTCGTTGACGCGGTCCCGGCGGCCGACGTCACGCAGACGCAGGTCGTCGACGAGCGGCCCCAGCGGGGTCTCGATCGCCCGGCGCAGTCCGGCGACGACCGCCGTGGGGTCGCCGACGTCGACGTGGCGTCGCCGTTGCCGGTCGCGCAGGCGCGCCTCCAGCTCGGCGTCGAGGTCCTCGGCTGTGAAGTCGGTGTGCTCGAGAACGGCGTGCGCGAAGGTGCCGACCTCCGTGCCGCCGGGCATGGCGCCCAGCGGCAGTGAGGTCGACCGCAGGCGCCTCTCCTGCGTCGTCGGCTCGGCACCCTGTGCGGGGGTGGCGGCGAGCAGCCGCTCGTCGTCGACGAAGCGCTCGTCGGGCTCGCTGCCGACCCGCGGCTCGGCGACCGCGGCGACGACCGACGAGTAGGAGTGGCGCCGCCAGCGGTGGTCCAACCCACGGTCGAACGGGGCGGCCTCCAACTCACCGGCGGGCGCGGTCTCTCCGGACCATGCGCGCCCCGCAGACGGCGAGGTGGGGGTCGTCTCCACCGCGATCACACCACCCGCGCGCGCCGCGAGGTCACCCAGTCGCCGCAGTGTCGTCTCGTCGTCGGGCAGCCCCGCTTGCGTGCAGTCGGTCCTGGCAGAGCCGTTGCCCGAGCGGCAGAACAGGAGGCGGGCGAGCGGCGAGTGCCGGCTGTTGCCCGCCGGCGCCCACCAGACGACGGCCTGGTGGCGGGCCCGGGTGAGCGCCACGTACAGCAGCCGCAGGTCCTCGCCGCGCTGCTCGCGGATGGCATCGCTCTTGTGGTCCTCGAAGTCGGGTGCCTCGGGGCCGCCGACGTCCACGGCGCGCCGCCCGCACTCGTCGTGGAAGACGGGGACCCGCCCGTCGATCCAGCCTGCGGCCCAGAGGAAGGGGCAGAAGACGATCGGGAACTCCAGGCCCTTGCTGCGGTGGACGGTGAGCACCTGCACGGCCTCGGCGTCGGTCTCCAGGCGCCGGGCCCGCTCCTCCGCCGGCGTTCCCTGCTCCGCCTCGGCCATGCGCTCGCGCAGCCAGCCCGACAGCGCCGTCGGACCCAGGTCCTCGGCTGCCGCGGCCGCGTGCAGCAGCTCGCCCACGTGCTGGACGTCGGTCAGCAGCCGCTCACCCCCGGTGTGTGCGAGCAGGCGCTCCGGGAGCCCCTGCTCGAGCATCACTGTCCGCTGCAGCGACGCGACGCCCCGGTCGCGCAGGATCCCCGCCCAGCCGGCGAGCAGTCCGCGCACGTCGTTCCACCGCTCGTCGGGGGCGCGGGCGACCCGCTCGGCCGGCCAGCCGAGGAACACGGTCAGGGCGGCGGTGCGCACCCGCCCCGGTGACGTGGGGCGCTCCAGCGCCTCCAGCAGCCGCAGCCACTCGGTCGCCGCGGGGGTGGCGAAGACGCTGCCGACGCCGTTGATGACCGCGGGGACCCCCGCCTCGCGCAACATGCGGTGGACGAGCGCGGCCTGGTCGTTCGTGCGCACGAGCACCGCCACATCCCCCGAGGCCACCCCGCGGTCGCGCTCGGTCCCGCCCGCCAACCGCTCCGCGATCCGGGCCCCGGAGTCCAACAGCGTCACGATCTCGGCCGCGACGTCCGCGGCGACGTGGTCGCGCGCGGAGTCGGCCACGATCGTCCGGGGGTTCATGCGGACGTGCTCGCCGCGGGACACCACCCTCAGCCGCAGCGGCGCGGGCTGGGGAGCATCAACCAGACGCGGCTCCGCGTGATGGTCCGGCGGGTGGACGGGGCGGTAGCGGATGTCGGGATGGCCGACGGCCGCGCCGTCGAACAAGACGTTGTAGGCGTGCAGCAGCCCGCCGTCGGAGCGCCAGTTGACGTCCAGCGAAGGTTTGTGACCAGCGGCGCTCGCGGCCTCCAGGTAGGCGTACACGTCGGCGCCCCGGAAGGCGTAGATCGCCTGCTTGGGGTCGCCGACGAGGTACAGGGTGGGACCCTCTCCGAACAGCCGCTGGAGGATCCTCCACTGGAGATGGTCGGTGTCCTGGAACTCGTCGATCAGGGCCACCTCGTACTGCGCGCGCAGCCGACGCACGGCCGCCGGCCCCGTGTCCGGGTTGTCCAGCGTCGCCGCGAGCCGGGTCAGCAGGTCGTCGTAGGACACGACGCGGGCCGCCCGCTTGCGGCTGTCGACCTCCGCGCGGACCTCCTCGGCCAGCCTCGCCCGCAGCCCGGCCGTCCCGCCGGCGGTGGCCTCGGGGACGACCGTCGTGCCGGGGTTGAACACGACCGCTCTGGCGACGGCGCGCAGATCGTTTCGCTTGACCGGCGGCTCGCCGTTCGCGTGGTGGAAGGCGCGGACGTAGACGTCGTCGACGACGGTGTCGACGAGGCGCTCGTGGTCCTCCACCACGGTGGCGCCGCGCTCGAGATCGGCGGCCATCCCGACACTGCGCAGGACCTGCTGGCAGAAGCCGTGAATGGTGGTCACGGTGGCGGCGTCGAACTCGGCGAGGGCCGCACGCAGGCGCCGGAGCCGGCCACGGAGGACGTCGGGGGCTCCCTCGGCGAGGTGGCGCAGGACCTCGTCGTCAGTGTCCGCCGCAAGCCCGCCGGCCGCCCGCTCCAGGTACCCTGCGGTCTGGAGGAGGCGGGCGCGCACACGGTCGCGCAGCTCGCCGGTGGCCGCGCGGGTGAACGTGACGACGAGCATCCTCGCCAGCGGGGCCACGTCCTCGGCGACGAAGCGGCTGACCAGCCTTGCGATCGCGTACGTCTTGCCGGTGCCCGCGCTGGCCTCCAGCGTGGTCACGCCGCCCCGCAGCGGCCCGGTCGGGTCGAAGCGTGCCGAGGTCACCGGTCCTCCACGGTCTCGCGACTGAGCAACTCGTCCCACAGCCGGCACGCGTAGCGGCCCAAGCGCGTCCGCTCGTCGCCGGTCCAGCCCTCGCCGGCGTCACTCCGTAGCGCGTCGACCAGTAGCTCGTCGTACGGCACCACGCCGCCGAGCACGAGCGTGTGCCCGGCGTCGCGATCCTCGCGGTCGTACTTCCACGTCGTCGTCCACTCCCCCCTCGCGGCAGCGTGGGGGTCCTTGCCGTCACGGGTGGCGGCCGCGTAGGCGGCGGAGGTCTTGCAGTACAGGGGAACGGGGGCCCGCAGCCCCCGGTCGTACAGGTCGACGACGCGCTGGAGCTGCGTGGTCGCCACCGCTCGTCGTTGCTGCGGGGTGGGCGCCAGCGGGCCGATCCGGGCGACCGTGACCGTCTTGGTCTTGCTGCCGCTGTCGCGACAGCGGCCGACCGTGACCGCCGACAGCGGCCGCTCGGGGTGCGCGGCGGTCGCCGCCAGCAGGCGCACCCAGGCCGCCAGCCGGTGCTTGGCTCCGACGCGCGAGTACTGCACGGCCAGCAGCGCGTCCCCGGCGACATGGCTGACGAGGCCGCGCAGGCGACGCCCGTCGCCGAGCCCGATGTCGATGTCGAGATCGGGCCCGAATGGCGCGCCGGTCTCCTCCCGGGCGGCCTGTACCACCGCGTCGACAGTGGCGCCGGCCTTGTCGAGCACCGGCTGGGCCAGCGCGCCGGGTGGCAGCACTCCCCGAGCGCGTTCCGCCGCGGCCCACCGCTCCGTGTCGGCGTGCGACACGCGGGCGTGCAGCAGGCGGTCGCCGACCACCCAGTCCTCGAGCGGACCCAGCTCGGCGGGCATCGCGTCAGCCGGCTCGTCTTCCCGGTCGGGCAGCGTCACGCCGAGGCGCCGGCGCAGGAAGGTCTTCGCGGGGTGCTGCAGGAAACGCACGAGCTCACCGAGGTCGACGGTGTCCGAGTCCTCGGGCGGCAGCGGCTCGGCGAGGAAGGGCGGCGGATCGGTGCGGCCCCGGGTCAGGGTGCGCGCCCCGGCGAGCGCGGCCGGCTCGAAGCCCCACGGTCGGCCACAGACGAGAGCCCCAGGGCGGAAGTTGCGGGCATCGAATGCCTGGAGCGGGTGCTCGACGACGACGTGGTGACGGGCCGACCGGCCGTCCCCGTCGGTGCGCACGGTGCGGTCGAGGACGTCGAGCAGCTCGCCGACCGGCACCGCCGGCGGTCTCGGCTCGTTCGTGCGCTCGTCGTAGCCGGTGTGGGTGACGACGAGGTGGTCGCCGGCAGCCAGCAGCGCGTCGAGCAGCAGCTGGCGGTCCTCGGTGCGGGGGTCACGGTCGCCGACGTACGGGTCGCGCTCGACGAGGTCGTCGCCGTCCCCGGCGGTCCGCCGCGGGAAGGTTCCGTCGTCCATGCCGAGCAGGCAGACGACGCGGTGCGGGACCGAGCGCATCGGCACGAGGGTGCACACGGTCAGGTCGCCGGTGCGGTGGTTGGCCCTGGTCGGCCGGCCCTGCAGCCGATCGTCGAGCAGGGAGCGCACCTCGGCCAGGGTGAGCTCGACGGGGCTCGGCCCGCCGTCCAGCGTCGCCTCCTCGACGACGTCGTCGAGGAGGCGGTCCAGCTGGATGCCCTGCCAGCGGAAGCGCTCGGGGGTCGCGGTCAGTATGTCCACGGCCTCGACGATCGCCGTACGCCAGCCCTGCACCGCGTGCGGGCCGCGCAGGCGAGCCAGGGCGGCGTCGAGCCGGCCGACCAGCTCGGCCAGACGGCCCGCCGCGTCGACGGCGTCCCCCTCCACGTCGTCGAGTGGGACCGCGCCGCCGAACAGCCGGTCGTCCTCATCGGCCATCGCGACGCCGAGCAGCAGCCGGTCCAGCCCCGCCCCCCACGTGTTGGCGGCCAGGCCGTCGAGCCCGAACGCGGCGCGATGGGAGGCGTCCAGGCCCCACCGGACGCCGGCGTCGGCGACCCACGACTCGATTTGGCTCAGGTCGGCGTCGTCGAAGCCGAAGCGCCGGCGGACCGGCTCGCGGGCGGCGAGGTCGAGCACCTCCGAGGCGGCGAGCCGGCCGTCGGCGATGTCGAGCAGCTCCGCGACGACGCGCAGCAGCGGGTTGGTCTGGCGGATCGACCGGTCGGCCAGGCGCACCCGCAGGTCCGGCATGCGCCGCCCGGGTCCGCGCCCGCCGTCGTCGGACCCGGCTCGGGGCTGCGCGGCGTCGGCGACGAACACGGCGTGGACGATGGGCGCGAACGTCTCGACGTCCGGGCACATCACGACGACGTCGCGCGGCTGCAGCGACGGGTCGTCGGCGAGCAGGTGCAGGATCGCGTCGCGCATCACCTCGACCTGGCGCGTGCGGCCGTGGCAGGCGTGCACCTGCAGCGACCGGTCCTGGCGGGCGAGCACCGGGCGCGTGTCACGCTCGCCGGGCCCCGGCAGGCCGGTGGACGCCTGGTCGGCGCGCACGTCGGCCTGCAGACGCGTCAGCAGCGTGGACGGCTCGCCGACGTCGAGGGCCTGGTGGTGGTCGACGGCGCCGTTGCCGGCCGCGGCGACGACCAGCTGCATCTCCCGGGCGTCCCGGCCCCACGAGGCCAGCAGGGGGTGGCGCGGCAGCTCCCGGGTGGGGTCGGTAGCCCGGGGGACCCGCGACCGGGGGGCGGCGTCGAGGCGCGCGCCAACCCGCTGCCACAGCCGGGGCGACGGGTGCAGCAGGAACAGGTGCACGTCGCGCGTCGCGGCCAGCGCCGCGAGGACCTGGACGTAGCTGACCGGCAGCGCGGTCAGGGCGAACAAGGCCAGCCGCCCCGGCAGGTCGGGGACGACCAGTCCGGCGCGCAGTCGTTCGACGGCGTCGTCGAGGCGCTCGACGGGGCTGGCGACATCGAGCCGCTCCCGCACCAGTCTCCACAGCTCGGCCTGCCAGGCGGCGTCGCCCAACGTCGCCCCGGACCCGTCGACGTCCCGTCCGGCGGCCCACGCCCGCAGCATGTCCGGGCGGTGGACCGCGTAGCGGTCGAACAGGTCGGCGAGGTGGCGAACCGCGCCGAAGCGCCGGTTGCGGCGGGCCGGCTCGGCCGTCCCGGACGAGACCCCGAGATGCGAGGCCAGGGGCGCGAGCCAGGGCTGGTCCAGGTGCGCCTGGACGACGTCGAGCAACGGCCACACCAACCGCTGCGGCGACCACGGGTCCGCGTCGGGGTCGATCCCGCCGGCGGCCGCCAGCGCGCGCCCGACGACGCGGCTGGGGAAGGGGAAGTCGACGTTCGAGCACACCCCGTCGCGGCGGCCCTCGCCGGTGCCCAGGCGGGTCGACAGCTCCTGGGCGAGCCAGCGCTCGATGCCACGCGAGTGGACCGCGATCAGCTCGGGCTCGAGCGGGTCCTCCGGCGGCACGGCGAGCAGTTCGGCCAGGCCGCCGATGAGCCCGTCGGCCCGCTCCGCGCGGTGAATATGCAGCACGCCGACCCCCTTGACGGTGGCAGTATGCGCGCGACCTGTGACAGATCGGCCCGAGCGGGTGCTGTCAGCAGAGGGGTGACCTCGCCCCACTTCCCCGAGCCGGTTCCGGGCGCGAGCATAGGGCGGCGGGTGACCACGACACCTGCGAGACTCTCACGATCGACGTCGTGCGCATCTGCGGCCGGATAGTGCCGCACGTCGGCACATCACCGGCCACCGAGTGGAGATGTGCGCCACCAGGCTGACCACCGCCGAGCGATGGGCCGGCCACACCGGATGCGGCTCGGAGTGAAGGCGCCGTCGCCGCGGGGTAGCAACATGCGGTGGACGTGGGTCCGATGACCGCCTCGCGCCAGTATGCGCTGTGGCTGGCGCTGGTACGTGGCGAACTGACCGAGGCGGAGGCGGCCGAGCGCTACGGCGTGGACCTCGCCGCGGTCAGCCGCATCCGCCAGGTGGCCGAGCAGGGGGCGCTGTCGGCGCTGTCGACGTCCGACCCGCAGGCCACCGCCCAGGTGGCCGCGCCACCGGGGCTGGCGGCCGCGGTCGGCGTCCGCGTGGTCGACCTTCTCGCGGGCAGCCCGGTCTTCCTCGGTGTGCCCCGGGACCGGCTCGAGGCGCTCGCCAGGGCCGCGACGCTGGCGTTCCTGGGCGAGCACACGCCCGTCGCCGAGGGACTGGCCGCCGCGCCGCTCGTCGTGGCGCAGGGCACCCTGCTCGTCATCGGCGCCGACGACCGCCCGATCGACCTCGTCGGCCGCGGAGCGTTCCGCGCCTCGAAGGCCGGCCGGCGGCTCGTGCCGCTGACGGCCGCCCGGGTCGCCGCCCTCCCGCGGGCCGCCGTGGAGGACACCGGCGCGGTCACCCGGGCCCGGCTCGCCACCGGCGTCCCCTTCGCCGGGGCGCAGGGCGCCCCGGCCGCGGGGCGGGCGCCGGTGATCGCCACGACGGTCCTCGGTGACCTGCTCGACGGCACGCCCCCCCGTGTCGACCCGGACACCCCGATCGAGTCGCCGACGGGCGGATCCTCGGCGGGGGGGCGGCCTCCGCCGCTTGACGTCGGCACCCCGCTGCTCGACGCGCTGGTCAGGATGCTCGAGACCGGCGCTGGTGCCCTAACCGTCAGCAGGGACGATGCCCCCGGAGGCGGCCGCGTGGTCGGCGCCCTGGCCGCCGGGGACCTGCCGCTCCCCGAGCAGGCGGGTCTTTCGGGCCTGCTCGACGCGCTCGGCCACGCCGACACGGTCGAGGCCCTCGCCGCGGTCGTCCCGTCCGCCCGCACGCTCGTGCGGGAGCTCCTGGCCGCCGGGGCGGACGTCGGCGACGCCGGACGGGTGCTCGCCGCCGTCGGCGACCAGCTCATGCGCCGGCTGCTGGCCGTCGCCCACGTCGAGCTCGGCCCCCCACCCGGGGACTACGCATGGCTGGTGTTCGGCAGTCACGCCCGCCGCGAGCAGACGCCGGGCAGCGACCAGGACACCGGTCTGGTCTACGCCACCGGACTGGACGCCGAGGGCCACGCCTGGTACGTGCGCCTGGGCGAGTGGATGACCGCGGCTCTGGAGACCTGCGGGTACCGACACTGCCCCGGCGGAGTGATGGCGTCGCGGCCGGACTGGCGACACGACCTGGATGGCTGGGCACGCACGGTTCGGGGCTGGGCGAGCCGGGCCGAGACAAGCCGGCTCGTCGGCGCCGACATCGGCTTCGACGTGCGCACCGTGGCGGGCGTCGGCGACCTCGGCACCGGCGAGGTCGCCGGGCGGCTCGCCCGCAAGGTCGTCGACGCCACCCGCAGCGAGCTCACCGCGGCGCGCCTGGCCCGCGCCGCCGTCGCGCGCCGGCCGCCGAGCGCGCTGTGGGGCCGGGTGGGGCGCAATCCCCTGGGCCCGCAGCTGCGCTCCCGCCATCGCCGGTTCAACCTCAAGCGCCAGGCGGTGCAGCCGATCGTCGACCTCGCCCGGCTGCACACGCTCCTCCGCGGCGGCACCGAGGTCGGCACCGCCGAGCGGCTCGCCGCCACCGCCGCGGACGGCGAGCTCAGCCCCGACTTGGCGGCCACCCTGGTCGAGGGCCTACGGCTGCTGACGTGGACCCGGCTGAGCGCGCAGCTCGGCGGCGCCGACCCCGGACCCAGCGGTGACCGCGTCGACTGGGGGGCGCTGCCCGGCCCACTGCGCGCCCAGTTCAGCGACACCTTCGGCGCGATCCGCTCGGCCCAGGACGCACTGCGGGCCCGCTACCGGCTCACGGGAGGGCCGTGACCGGCCCCACCGTGAAGCACGACCAGCGCCCGACGCCGCGGGCGGGTCGGTCGGTCAGCGGACGCGTCCGCGGATCATCTCGAGCACCTGTGCGGCATGGTCCCCAGGGTCGGGGATGGGATAGACAACCTCGCGTATCGCGCGGTCGGCGGTCACCAGCAGCGTGGCCCGACGGATGCGCGGCGGTGACCCGCCGGCGGTGAAGGTCGGCAGATCCAGCGTCCCGACCAGCCGATGCTCGTGGTCGCTGAGCAGCGGATAGGTCAGCTCTTCCCGCGACGCGTAGGCGGCCTGCTCCTCCGGGTTCTGGGTGCTGACACCCCGCACCGCCGCCCCCTCGGCGCCGAACTCGTCGACGAGGTCACGGAAGCCGCACGACTCGGCAGTGCACCCGTAGGCGCCGGGAAGCGCCAGCCATCCTTCCGGCAGCGGCCCACCGGGCGCACCCGTGGCCGGATACAGGAACAGCGCGGTCCACGGCGCGTCGGCGACGACGTCCAGCGACCCGCCGGTCGTGGCGGGAAGCTCCAGCGATGGGATCGACACGCCGGCGCGCAGGTGGTCGTACGCGCCGTCGTCACGGGTCTGGCGGGTTCCCGGGAACGCATCAGTCACCCGACGCCTCCTCGGTCGCGCGGGCCAGCCGATACTGCGAGATCCTCACGGGGCCGGAGATACTCCGGCGGGCCCAGCCCCGATGAGGTGTGACCCGAGCCGATACCGACCTCGCAAGAGTGTCTTGTTCTGGATCTGTCCCCTCGTCGGGCTGGCGCTGTGAAGCATGCGACGAGGCCGCGTCAGCGTGACCTAATAGGAGCGTGACTGCGAGTCCCGTCGCAGTACTGTCCGCCGAGCGCGACCTCGTCGTACCTAACCCGTCAGCAACGACAGGAGCAGGTATGACCACGGTGCCACACGACGAAGTCCGCGTCACGGTCGGGGTGGATACCCACGAGGACGTCCACGTCGCGGTCGCGCTCGACCAGCTCGGCCGCCGGCTCGGAGAGCTGTCGATCGCGACGCACACCGGTGGGTTTGCCCGGCTGATCGACTGGGCGTCGGAGTTCGGCGTGATGGACAAGCTCGGCGTCGAGGGCACCGGCAGCTGGGGCGCTGGACTGGCGCGGTGGTTGCGCGCCGAGGGGTTAGTCGTCGTCGAGGTCGACCGTCCCAAGCGCAAGACCCGTCGCCACGGCAAGTCCGACACCATCGACGCTGAAGCGGCCGCGCGGGCGGTGCTATCGGGCGAAGCGACCGCGGTCCCCAAGACCGGCGACGGGCCGGTGGAGATGATCCGCGTTCTGCGTCTGACCAGGCATTCTGCAGTCAAGAACCGCACCATGACCGCCAACCAGATCAACGCGCTGGTGACCACCGCACCGTACGCGCTGCGAGACCAGCTGCGTGGCCTGAGCACCGGCAAGCGGGTCACCGTCGCCGCCAAGTTCCGCGCCGGCGAGCAGCCCGTCACAGTGCTCGAGGCGACCCGCTACGCCCTGCGTGAGCTCGCCCGCCGCTACCAGCACCTGACCGACCAGATCGGCCGGCTCGACAGCCAGCTCGACCGGCTCGTCGCCGAGACTGCCCCGGACCTGGTGACCAAGGTCGGCGTCGGCACCCACACCGCCGCCGCGTTGCTGGTCACGGCCGGCGACAACCCCGAGCGGCTCGCCCACGAAGGGTCCTTCGCGCACCTGACCGGCTCCGCGCCGCTGGACGCCTCCTCGGGCAAACAGCAACGCCACCGGCTCAACCGCGGCGGCGACCGCGACGCCAATACCGCGCTGTATCAGATCGCGCTCACACGATCGTCCGTCGACGAAGCCACCAAGCTCTACCTCAAACGGCGCATCGCCGAGGGCAAGACCAAGAAGGAAGCGTTCCGCTGTCTCAAGCGCTACATCGCCCGTGAGATCCACAAGAGTCTGGCCCTCAACCCGGTTCTACGAGCCCCGCTTGACACATAGGAGCATCCGCAGGGTTGCTACGGCCCCCACTATCCCAGGTCGACGACGGTTGCCGGAGGGGGGTCGGCGCGCACCACAGCGCTACCCCGTCGTGCCGGGGCTTCCTTACCGGCCCTTCTCCGCCTTCGACAGGTTGCGCCCAGTAGACGCCGTAGTACGACTGCATGGGATCCAGGCGTTCGCTTCCTAGCTGGTGCCCCGTCACAGAGAACGTTGTCACCGGCCCGGCAGTACCATTCAGCCGGGGCAGGGTGCCCGGAGGGCGGTCAGGTGACGACGACTGGCGATGACGCCTTTGTGCAGGCGGGGGTGGCGGAAGAAGCGATGAAGGCGGGCGAGGTCGAGGACGCGGCGGCGCACCTGTCCGCCGCGATCCGAGAGTTCACCGCCGCCGGCGACCGGGGGCAGGCGGCCCTGACCTGCGCCCGCCTGGGTGACCTGTATGCCCTCGCGATGGGAAACCTGACCGCCGCCCGCGCCTGGTTCGCCCGGGCGACCCGTCTGCTCGAGGACGCGCCACCGTGCGTCGAGCAGGGCTGGGTGGCGGTGGCGGCGCTCGGTTGCGACGTC
>JAHWKQ010000040.1 GCA_019347785.1 Actinomycetota bacterium | reverse complement strand
TGGCCGGCCTCGCCCACCAGGCCGGCCTGGGCCAGGACGGTCTCCGCCGACAGGTTCAGCGCGCGGGCAATCGCGGTCAGCACGCGCACGGACGGCTCGTGCAGGCCCCGCTCGATCTGGCTCAGGTAGGGGTTGGAGACGTTGGTCATCTCGGCCATCTGCCGTAGCGACAGGTTGGCCAGCTTGCGCTGTGTCCGGATGAAGGCCCCCAGCGTCTCCCGCTGCAGCGTCCATGGGTCTCGGGTCTCCATGACGATCAAGCCTACCGGCTCGGTCCGGACCGACCCCGCGCCCGGGGGGAGCGGGCATGAATGAGGGGAGGGGCCGGGGCCCCTCCCCTCGGTGTGTGTGTCGTCCGTCAGCGGCTGGTGGGCGCGTTGCGCTCCGCGGCCTTGACGACCGGCTCGGTGGCGCTCAGCACCTCGTGGGCGAAACGGCGCTGCGAGGCCAGGACCTGCTCGACGAAGTCGAAGCTGCGGTCGACGGCCTCGGCCGGGTCGACGTACCAGTCACCGGTCTGCACGGCCCCGGTCTCCGGGGTCAGCCGCGACACGGTCTCGGCCCAGTTCTGGACGGCCGCGACGACCTGCTCCTGGCTCTGGCGGACGAAGCCCAGGAAGGCCTCCTGGGTCTCGGTGATGTCGATGTCCTTCGGCATGGGTTCTGCTCTCCTCGTTGTCGCTGGCCGGGGGACTCCGTACGTTGCTAAGTATACTTACCACGCGGTGTGCATGCCAAACATGACCGTGGCCGGCTGGCCTACCCGCGCACGTACTCTCCCGGTGCGTCACCCAGGACGGGATGGCGGTCGCTGCCCATGGACGGGGGGTCGACCCGGTCGCCGCCGCGCGCGGCGGCCCACTCCGCCCAGTGCTCCCACCAGGACCGCTGGTGCTCGGTCGTCGTCTTCAGCCACTCGTCGGGGCTGGGTGGGTTGGCGTCGCTGGCCCAGTAGCGGGCCTTGGAGCTGGGGGGGTTGACGATGCCGGCGATGTGCCCCGCCGAGCTGAGGACGTACTCGACGTCGGACTTGAGCAGCTGCGTCGTCTGGTACGACGACCGCCAGGGGGCGATGTGGTCGTTGCGGGCGCCGACGATGAACACGTCCTGGCGGA
The DNA here is from genome assembly GCA_019347785.1 of Actinomycetota bacterium. Classification (GTDB taxonomy): domain Bacteria; phylum Actinomycetota; class Nitriliruptoria; order Euzebyales; family Egibacteraceae; genus JAHWKQ01. The sequence continues at coordinate 11,677 of JAHWKQ010000040.1, read as the reverse complement.
CGGTGCCGAGGTCGAGCCGTACCCCGCGCAGCTGCATCTCCCCGCGGGCGAGCTGGTTGTGCAGATAGCACGAGCGCAGGTAGTACGAGTGCATCCTCGCCGGCATGCGGGTGCTGTCGGCGTTCCACGCCAGGATGTCGAACGCCGGGGGCTGCTTGCCCATGAGCCAGTTGTTGACCAGGTAGTTGAAGATCAGGTCGTTGGCGCGCAGCGCGTCGAACGTCCCGCGCAGCTGGCTTTCCTCCAGGTAGCCCCGCCGGTCCATCTTCCGCTCCAGGCGGGCGATGGTCGCCTCGTCGGTGAAGCACCCCAGCGGACCCGGCTCGGCGAAGTCCACCAGGGTGTTCAGCAGGGTCAGCGAGTGCACGAGGTCGTCGCCCACGGCGTCGAGGTAGGCCAGCAGGGCCACGGCCAGGGTCCCGCCCAGGCACAGGCCCACCATGTTGACCTGGTCCTGGCCGGTGACGTCGCGGACGACGTCGATCGCCGTGCGGGGCCCGTCGACGAGGTAGTCGTCCATGTTGACGTCGCGCATGGAGGCGTCGGGGTTGCGGTAGCTGATCGTGAACACCGTGTGGCCGTGGGAGACCATCCACTCGATGAAGCTGCGCCCCGGCGCCAGGTCCATGATGTAGTACTTGTTGATCCACGGCGGGCTGCACAGGATGGGGACCTCGTGCACGGTCTCGGTCTGGGGCGCGTACTGGATGAGCTCCATCAGCTCGTTGCGGTACACGACCTTGCCCGGCGTGGCGGCCAGGTTGTCGCCCAGCTCGAAGGGGCCGCGATCGACCTGCCGGGGCCGCCCGTCGTTGTTGACCACGTCGTCGAGGAAGTTGCGCAGCCCGCGCGCCAGGCTCAACCCGCCGGTGTCGAACGCCTGCTTCAGCGCGGCCGGGTTGGTCGGCAGGAAGTTGGTGGGGGCCAGCGCGTCGACGAGCAGCTGGGTCGAGAAGCCCGCCTTCTGGCGCTGCCGCTCGTCCAGGCCGGCGGCGTCCAGCAGATCCCCGGCCAGCCGGCTCCACTGCAGGTAGGCCTGGCGTAGCGCGAAGTACAGCGCGTTGTGCTCCCAGGCGGCGTCGGAGAAGCGCCGGTCGCCCTTCTCCGGCGCCAGCCGTGCGGGAATCTGCTGGCCCAGCGCGCGGGAGGCCGCCAGGGCGGTGTCGGCCAGCATGCCGGTGGCCGCCCGGGCGCCGGCATGCGCCGCGCCCATGGGGTGGCGCAGCAGCCCGGCGGACACCCTCGCCAGGACGCGGCCCATCGCCAGCGGGTCGAGGTCGGCGACCACCCCGGCGTCGGGGGCGAGCGACTCGATGGCCCGGACCGGGCCCTCGGCAACGTCGTCGGACGAGGCGGTCATCGTCGTCAGCCCTCCATGCTCGCCATCTGTAAGACCTGGAGTCGCCAGTCGGCGTAGCTCATCTCCGGAGCCGTCTCGACGTACTCGGCGATGATGCGCAACCGGTCCGCGCCGCGGTGTCGGGCGAGCTCGGCGACCTCCGCGGGGGTGCGGCCGTGCTCGACGACGGTCGCGCGCACGCCGGCCTCCGCGCGCTCGGCGAGCACGGCGTGGGCCAGCACCCGCAGCAACGACACGCGCGCGGCCTGGTCGTCGGGTGTCGACGTTCCCGGCGGGTGGTTGCCCGCGACGAGCACGACCATCGCCCCAGGGCGCAGCAGCGGCAGCACTCGCCCGGCGGCGTCGAAGCGGTGCAGCAGGCCCAGTCGCAGGAAGTTGTGGAACCGCTCCACGACGGTCCCGCCGCTGGGGTTGATCTCGCCCGGAAGCTGCACGTAGCAGTCCAGCGAGCCGGGGCCCTGCGCCGCGCAGACGTCCGCGAGCCGATCGTGGTCGGAGACGGCGGTGACGTCGAACCCAACCGCCTCGAGCGCGGCGGACACCGACGAGGCGCGTTGCGGGGATCCGGTGACCAGCGCCGTCGACCGCATGGGAACCTCCCGCTCGGCGCTGGCCGTCACCGCGCCGCCGGCGGGGCCCCCGGCCGTGGCCGGCCCGCGGGCAGGGCCTGCACGCGGGGCTCAGGCATAGTAGCGGAAGAGGATCTCCGCCACGCAGCACGGTTTGGGATGGTCCTCGACCTCGAAGGTCAGGCGGAACGCGGCCTGCGCGCCGCCCTCGAAGACATCGACCGCCTTGCAGTCGACCGCCAGGCGCATCCGCGCGCCGACCGGCAGGGGGGCGGGGAAGCGGACCTTGTTCGCGCCGTAGTTGACCACCAGGGCGGCGCCGTCGACCTGGACGACCTCGAACAGCAGCTGCGGGGCGAGGGACAAGGTGAGGTAGCCGTGGACGATGGTGCGACCGAACGGCCCGCGGCGGGCCCGGACGGGATCGACGTGGATCCACTGGTGGTCGCCGGTCGCGTCGGCGAACTGGTCGACCTGCTCCTGGGTGATCCGATGCCAGGGCCCACGGCCCAACGGCATGCCCGCGCGACCCGCCAGGTCGGCGAGATCGATTGCCACGGTCGCGACGTCGGTCATGCAGCCTCCACAGCGCGAGGTGCTAGGTGCTTCAAGCACAACTGTGACAACCTTAGCGGAACGCGCCGGCGGGCGGCAACGAACCGAGGCGCCGTGGGGCCCGGTCCCCGTGCCGGTGGCGGGCATGCAGACGGCCCCCGGGTCGGCCGGGCCCGTCCTCCCTTCCCCTTGGAGGACGGCCCCGTCTGACGCCGGGGGCCGAATGACGCGGGGACAATATGGGTGGCTCGCCGGCCTCGTCAAGCGCGCCGTCCACAGGGTTGTCCCCAGGTTGTGGACGGCCGTGCGACAACCTGCGGAAACGTGACGGTGACCTGTGGGCGAACGATGTGGACAAGCCCCGCCCCGCCCGGGTCGTCGGCCGGCTGCGGACCCGTGACCAGCACGGATGCCGTTCCGGGGATGGGGACAGAAGTTTTTTTTCGAGGTCTTTTCGGCCCGCGTGCGGGCGGTGATTCGAGCGCTGGGGAAGACTACTGCCCGTCGTCGGCGGGACCCAGTTGGGCGTCCAGCTCGGCGGCGGCCATGCGCACCAGCCAGCGGCTCGGCTCGGACAGCTCCGCGAGGGTCGGCAGGTTCGCCGACCCCTCCCACGCCCGGTCCAGCCCCTCCTGCCCGCGCGCGGCGATGACGGCGTCGCAGAAGCCCTGGCCCAGTCGGACGTCCGCCGGCTTGAGGTCCAGTCCGATGAGCTGCTGCAGCATCCGCTCGCCGGGCCCCGGCTCCGCCCGGCGTCGGCGCATGGCCTCCTCAATGCGGGGCAGGGCCGTCAGCTTGCCCGTGCCGGCGGCGCGCACGACAGTGTCGACCCACGACTCGGTGAAGGCGACCACCGCCTGCAGGCGCGCCAGCGTCGCCCGCTGCGCCGTCGTGGGCTCGACCTGGAAGGCGTCGGGGCCCTCCAGCGCCTCGCGCAGCGCGTCGGGGTCGGCAAGCTCGGCACCCCTGCCCATGCCGCCGAGCTGCTCCATCAGCCCGCCCGGGTCGAAGTCGGCGTCGGCGGCGAAGCGGCGGATGAGCCCGGCGACGTGCTCGTGCAGCCAGGGCACGCCCGCGAACTGCCGGCGGTGGGCGGACTCGCGCAGGGCCAGCCAGTGGCGCAGCTCGGTCTGGTCGAAGCCGTACTCGCGGGCGAAGCGCCAGGCCGTGTCCCCCACGGTCCCGACCACGCGCGGCTCGAGGGTGGGCAGGCCCAGGTCGTAGGTCCCCAGCAGCTGGCCGGCCATGTGCCCCGCGATCGTCCCGAGCTGCACGCCGTACATCATCGCGCCGAGCGAGTCCAGCGCCTGGCCCAGCGGTCCGGCGGCGGCCCCCTCGCCGCCGCCCATCCCGGCGAGCTGCTCGGGCAGCTGGCGGCCCAGCGCCTCGCGCATGCCCTCGGCGACCGGCTCGACGTACACGCCCAGCCCGCCCGAGGCACACGCCAGACGGATCCACTCCTCCAGGGTCAGGGCCCGGGCGCGGCCCTCAACGTGTGGCAGGCTCGTGGCCTCGTCCAGCCACAGCTCGCCGGTGCGGACCGCCGCCGCCAGCTCCTCGGTCGCGCGCTCCCCCCCGGCGCCGAGCTGCCTGCCGAGCCCGCCCTGTGTTCCGCCCACGCCACCGGGCCCGCCCTGTGCTCCGCCCACGTCACCGGGCCCGCCCTGTGCACAGACGGCCAGGGCCGTCTGCGCGGCGATCTCCCAGTTGACCGGGCCGCCGCTCCACGACATGACCTTGGCCAGCTCCCGGAACAGCGGCACGCTCTCGAACATGCGCGGGTCGAAGCCACCCGAGAAGGGATCGGTCATGCGGCCATGCTAGACGCACCACGGCGGGGCCCGTCCCGCCCGCGGGGCCGGTAGGCTCGGAGGATGACCCAGAGTCGTCACGACGTGCCGGCCACACCCCAGGCGCCGCCGGCGTCCAACGGGGCCGCGATCGCCGCGCTGGTCCTGGGGATTCTCGCCCTGGTGTTCGCGCTGCTGCCGTTCACCTTCTTCCTGGGGGTCATCTGCGGGCTGGCGGCGGCCGTCCTGGCCGCCGCCGGGCTGCGGCGGGCCTCGCGCCCGGGCGTGCCCGGACGCGGCATGGCCGCCGCCGGGCTCGTGACGGGCCTGCTCGGAGTGGTGCTCGGCGTCCTGTGGGTCGTCGGGATCGCGGCGCTGGTCAACAACGCCGACATCCAGCAGTTGCTGGATCGCCTGGGCGACCGCCTCTCACAGCTGCCGGAGCTGAGGCCCTAGCGGCCGTCGGCGGGCGGCGCGGCGTCGCCCGGTTCGACGTTGGCCGCCGTCCAGGCCTCGTAGGCCGGGTCGAAGTAGCGCACCCGGATCTTCTTGTACTCCCTGCTCGAGTACAGCAGCCGGTAGTCCTCCAGGCCGGTGCGCTCGCGGATGGAGGCGACGGCCTCCTCCACCTTGGCCCTGGAGGTGGCGTGGATCATGCCGAACAGCGCGTACGGCCAGTCGGGGTAGGTGGGACGGCGGTAACAGTGGCTCACCGCGGCGTAACCGGCCAGCTGGTAGCCGTGGTGGTCGGTCAACTCCTCGGGGACCCGCCACACGCTCATCGCGTTGGCGCCGAAGCCGGCACGCCTGTGGTGCAGCACCGCCGCGTACCGGCGCATGAGCCCCTCGTCGATGAAGGCGTGCGCGGCGCTGATGACGGCGTTCTCGCTCGTCCCCAGCCGCCGGGCCATCGAGGCGAAGGGCGCCGGCTCGACCGCCAGGTCCTCCTGCAGCTCGCGGACGTGGCCGACCTCGTCGTCGGACAGGTCCTCGGCGGTGCGCGCCGTGTCGCGGTAGGCCGGCAGCACGGACTGGGCGTCCATCGAGCGGCGGTCGCTGACGTCGAGGTCGACGCCGATCTTGTACAGCTTCAAAGTCGGCAGTACCCGCGTCGAGCGGGCGCCGGACAGCCGGTGCAGCGCGTTGACGTGCGTCTGCAGGTCGGTGCCCGGCGGCACGGCGATCGTCCACCAGATGTTGAATTCGTGGTCGCGGCGGTAGTTGTGGCTGACCCCGGGGTGGGCGCTGATCACGTCGGCGGCCTCGTCGACGCGGGACTCGTCGACGGCGCTGGCCACCAGCGAGGAGCGGTAGCCCAGCTTGCGCGTGTCGAAGATGGCCGACACCTGCCGGATGATGCGCCGGTCCTTGAGCCGGATGTAGCGGCGCAGCACGGCGTCCTCCGGCTCGCCGAGCCGCTCACCGAGCGCGGCGAAGGGCCGCGGGACCAGCGGGAACTCGGTCTGGATGATGTTGAGCAGAGACTGGTCGCGCTCGTCGAGGGCGACCCGCCCCACCGTCCTCACGGCCATCTGGCTCCCAGCTGTCGGCTGCGGCCCCGGCCGCCGCGGCGGTGGAGGGCGCAGCCGCGCCATGGTAGCTGTGGGGGTCGATGCCAGCCCGCCTGCACGCCCGGCTCACCGGCGAGCCCCTGTCGGTCGACGCCGCGCAGGCGTTCTTGTCCGACCCCGGCGCGGGCGCGGTCGTGGTGTTCACGGGCACCGTCCGCGACCACAGCGGGGGCCGTCCGGTGGCCGGGCTGGAGTACCAGGCGTTCGGGGAGCGCGCGAGGGCCCAGCTGGACGAGCTCGCCGAGCGGGTCGCCGACGGCTGGCCGTCCGCGCGGGCGGTGTGGCTGGAGCACCGCACCGGCACGCTGGCCCTGGGTGAGCCGTCGGTGGTCGTCGGTGTGTCGGCGGCCCACCGCCCCGAGGCCTTCGACGCCGCCCGCTTCGGCATCGACACGCTCAAGGCCACCGTGGCGATCTGGAAGAAGGAGCTGTGGGCCGACGGCGGGGCGCACTGGCCCGGCAGTCCCTGACGCCTCACTACACTGGCGCCAGGAGGGCGAGGAACCGGGACGACACGCCCTGCGTTGTCCACCCGACGTCCCCGCCGACCCGGCCCGGAGCCCCCGCCCATGACCCTGCTCGACGCGCTGCGCCGGCGCTGGTGGCTGGCGCTGCTGGCCGTGGCCGCCGTGGTGGCGCTGTTCGCCAGCCGCGTCGCCGGCTTCTACACCGACGTGCTGTGGTTCAACAGCGTCGGCTACACCGACGTGCTGTGGACGGTGCTGGGCACCCGCCTGGCCGTGGGCCTGGTCGCCGGCGTGGTCGTGGCCCTGCTCGTCGCCGGCAACCTGCTGCTGGCACGACGACTGGCCCCGCTGTACCGGATCCCGTCGGCCCAGGAGGCGGTCGTCGAGCGGTACCGCCAGGCGGTCGAGCCGATCTCACGACCGCTGATCGCCGCCGTCGCCGCCGTCGGCGGACTGCTCAGCGGCACGTCGATCGTGGGGGAGTGGCCGACGTTCCTTCTGTGGGCCCACGCGGTGCCGTTCGGCAGGGAGGACCCCCAGTTCGGCCTCGACCTCGGCTACTTCCTGTTCGTGCTGCCGTTCCTCAGCCTGGTCAACTCGTGGCTGTTCGCGACGCTGGCGCTCACGGCGCTGCTCGCGGCACTGGCCCACTACGTCTTCGGTGGCATCCGCCCGCAGTCGCCGGGCCAGAAGATCACCCCGCAGGTCACCGTCCACCTGTCGATCCTGCTGGCCGCCCTCGTCGCGGTGCGCGCCTGGGGCTTCTGGCTGGACCGCTACCTGCTCAGCTACTCCGAGCGCGGGCAGGTCACCGGCCTGAGCTACACCGACGTCAACGCCGAGCTGATCGGCTACCAGCTGCTGACGATCATCTCCGTCGTCTGCGTCGTGCTGTTCCTCGTGAACGTGCGCTACCGCGCATGGCAGCTGCCCTCGGCGGGGGCGGCGATCCTGCTGGTGGCGGCGGTCGTGCTGTCGGGGGTGTACCCGGCGGCCATCCAGCGGCTGCAGGTCGCCCCCCAGGAGCTGGAGCGGGAGCGTCCCTACATCGCGCGGAACCTGGAGTTCACCCGGCTGGGCTACGGCCTGGAGGACGTCAGCCGCCAGCCGTTCCCGGCAGAGGGCGAGCTGGCGCCCCCGGCGGTACGCCGCAACGCGGGAACGCTGGAGTCGGTCCGGCTGTGGGATCCGGCCACGCTGCAGAACACCTACCAGCAGCTGCAGGAGTTCCGGCCCTACTACGACTTCCGCGACGTCGACGTCGACCGCTACGACCTCGACGGCCAGCGTCGTCAGGTGATGATCTCGGTCCGGGAGATCAGCGAGGCGGACCTGCCCCCGGAGGCCCAGACCTGGCAGAACCGCCGCCTGGAGTACACCCACGGCTACGGGCTGGTCGCCACGGCGGTCAGCACCGCCAGCCAGCAGGGCCAGCCCATCTTCCTGGTCGACAACATCCCGCCGAGCGGGGCGCGGGAGCTTGAGGTTGACAACCCCCGCATCTACTTCGGGGAGCGCCCGCCGGAGTATTCCATCGTGGGCTCGGGCAAGACCGAGCTGGACTACCCGCGCCAGCAGGGCGATCCGGCCCAGTACCGCTACACCGGCGAGGGCGGGGTGCGGGTGGGGTCGCCGCTGCGGCGGCTGGCGTTCGCGCTGCGCTACAGCGAGCCCAACCTGGTCCTGTCGAGCCTGATCGACTCGGAGTCCAAGATCCTGTTCAACCGGGCGATCACCGACCGCGTCGAGGCGGTCGCGCCGTACCTGAAGCTCGACCACGACCCCTACCCGGTCGCGGTGGGCGAGCGGATCAAGTGGGTGATCGACGGCTACACGACCTCCGACATGCTGCCGTACTCCCAGCGCACGGACCTCGAGGAGCTGACGGTCTCCGAGCAGCTGCTGCTGGTGCCGGTCCAGTCCGAGGACGGCACCTTGACGCTGGAGGAGCAGTCCGTGTCGGTGCCCGGGCTGCGGGGCACCGCCAACTACATCCGCAACAGCGTCAAGGCGGTCGTGGACGCCTACGACGGCACCATCACCCTGTACGTGACCGACCCCGAGGACCCGGTCATCCAGGCGTGGCAGAACGTGTTCCCTGGCACGTTGACGCCCCTGGGCGAGGCGAGCAGGGAGCTGCGGCGCCACTTCCGCTACCCGGAGGACATGTTCCGGGTGCAAAGCGAACTCTTCCGTACCTACCACATCCCGGAGGCCGACGAGTTCTACACCAAAGAGGACGCCTGGAACCTGCCGATCGACGCCGCCGTGGCCGCCAACGACGACAACGAGGGCTCCCCGGGTCCCGAGCGCTCGCTGCGCCCCTACTACCAGTTGATGCGCCTGCCCGGCGAGGAGCGTGAGGAGTTCGCGCTCATCCAGCCCTACACCCCGGTGGAGCGCAACAACCTGACCGCCTGGCTGGCCGGCAGCAGCGATCCTGAGAACTACGGGGACCTCAAGGCCTACCTGATGCCGCCCAACAAGACCGTCTTCGGCCCGCAGCAGGTGCAGGCGCGCGTCGATCAGGACGCCCGGGTGTCCGAGCAGATCACCCTGTGGAACCAGTCGGGCTCGCGGGTCATCTACGGCAACCTGCTCGTCATCCCGGTGGGCCGCTCGCTGCTGTACGCGCAGCCGCTGTTCCTGCGCGCCGAGCAGTCCGAGATCCCCGAGCTGAAGAAGGTGGTGCTCGTCCTCGGCGACGAGGTCGTCATGGAGAACAGCCTGGGGGAGGCGCTCGTCGCGCTGTTCGGCCGGGCCCCCGACGTCAGGCTGCCGGGCGGGGGCCAGATGCCCGAGGACGGGACGCCCGGCGGGCCGACGGGGCCGGTGGGCACCCAGGTCGAGAGGATCGTCGCCCAGGCGCTCCAGCGCTTCGCCGCCGCCGACCGGGCGCTGCGCAGGGGGGACCTGGGTACCTACCAGGAGGAGACCACGCGGGCCCGCCGGATGCTCCAGCGCGCCGAGCGCCTGCTGGAGGCCACCGCCCCGTCCGCCCCGTCGCCCCCCTCCGCCGGCTGACCCACCCGGACCGTGTCGACTTCCGCACCCCTGGCGTGCGTCCGTCGACACACCTTTGCGGGGCGGGGGCCGCGCTGCTAGCGTCGACCTCGCGAGGTGGAGCAGTTCGGTAGCTCGCCGGGCTCATAACCCGGAGGTCGCGGGTTCAAATCCCGCCCTCGCAACCACGCAGGGGCCCCTGGTGATTCCGGGGGCCTTTCGCCATGACCGGGTCAGTAGTCCCGGGAGAACCGGCGGTCGGCGGGGCGCGCCCACCGGTCGGCGCCGAGGAAGGCGTGCCGGGACATGTCCGGCGAGTACCGGCTCGCCGGCGGGGTGCGGCCCAGCGCCTCGGCCATGGCGCGGACGTGATGTGGCCCCGCCCCGCAGCACAGGCCGAGGTAGGCCACGCCCAGCTCGCGGGCGGTGCGCGTAAAGTCCGCGATCTCGTAGCGGGTGCAGGTGAACGGGTCCAGGGCGGTGGGAAAGGGACGGTCCGCCGGCAGCCGGTCGTGGTCGGGGTCGCGCAGCGACTGGAAGCTGGGCTGGTGGTCGTGGGTGCGGTAGGGCACCGGCAGGGCCGCCACCGGCACGTCCACCACGGCGGTGACCGGAGCCAGCAGCGGCAGCATCGTGCGCGGCCCCCGGGCGCAGTTCAGCCCCACCACGTCCGCACCGGCGTCGGCCAGTCGACGGCAGGCCTGGTCCACCGGCCAGCCCTCGCGCGTCCGCGGCGCGCGGTGCACCGCCAGCGTGATCACCGCGGGCAGCGGCGTCCGTTTGATCAGCTCCAGGGCGATCAGGGCCTCCTGGGCGTAGCTGAACGTCTCGGCGATGACATAGTCCACCCCGGCGTCGACCGCCCAGCCCAGCTGCTCGTCGAACATCTGGCGCACCAGGCGACCGGAGGCCTGGTCGTCGGGCTCGAAGACGTTGCTGTTGCTGAGGTTGCCGGCGACCAGGGCGCCGCTGTCGGCCGCGACCTCGCCGGCGATGGCCAGCGCCTGGCGATTGAGCGGCTCGAGCAGGTGCTGCTGGCCGACCGCGCGCAGCTTCTCGCGGTGGGCGTAGTAGGTGAGGGCCTCGACCACGTCCGAGCCCGCGTGCAGGAAGTCGCGGTGCAGCTGCGCGAGGACCTCAGGATGGTCGAGCACGACCTCGGGGACGAACCCGCCGGCCTGCAGGTAGCCGCGGCGCTCCAGCTCGAACACGTAGCCCTCGGCGCACAGCAGCGGCCCCTCGGCCATGCGCTCCAGCAGGCCGCGCCGGCCGTCGGTCGCCCCCGGGGTGGTCGGGCTCATCGGGCTCAGGCGCCCAGACGCCGCTGGACAGGTGTTGCCGGTCGGGATCCCTCGGCCACCACCAGCCCCTCGAGCAACCGGCGGGTCACCGCGGCCACGTCGTCCACCGCCGCCTCGAAGACGGCCTGGTTGGCTCTCGACGGCGCCCGATAGCCACTGATCTTGCGGACGTACTGCAGGGCCGCGTCGCGGATCTCGGCGTCGGTCGCCGGTGGGTCGGCCCCGCGCAGCTGCTGAATGCTTCGGCACATGGGACCAACCTACGCGTTCCGGCAGGCGGCGCTCAGACGGGGGACAGGCGGGTGGGCCGCCCAGGCGAGCCGCCGGGCCTGGAACGGTACGCGGGGGCCCCGACCGCGGTCACGAGCATGGGCCAGGCGTCGGTCGCCAGGGCCCGGCGCACCTCTTCGTCGAAGAAGGTCAGGCCGCTCGCGCCGAAACCGAGGGCGAACGCCGCCAGGTGCAGCCGGCCTGCGACGATGCCGGCTTCCAGCTGCGCCGCCCGGTAGCCGCGGCTGCCGAGCGCGTCGGTGACACGGTCGTCGGCGCAGTGGAACGCCGCGTAGCAGCCGTCCCCGCCGAGGTCCTGGGCGAGGCACAGGTGGCGGGCCGCGGCCCGGAGGTCCTCTTGGCGCACCTGCGCCAGCCCGTTCGCGCCCCACCGATACAGCCCTGCCGGGACGCCGCCGACCGCGTGGACGGCGAGGTGGTGCTCCAGGAGGGTGGCTCCGGGGGGCAGGAAGTCTCCCGGCACGGGGCGCGTCGCCCAGGCGAGGGCGTCGGTGAGCAGGCCCGCCGGGGCGACCGCCGCCGGGTCGAAGCGCCGCGTTGACCCCCGTCGGCGGACCAGCTCCCCGAGAGGCCCGGAAGGCGCCCAGTCACCCGCCGGAGGCGCCGGCGGGGCGGAGAGGGCCAGGGCGGACCGGCGCCAGGCCACGACCTCGCCGGTCTCCCCCAGGTCGCCGGCATGCTGGGCCTGGGTGATCAGCGGGAACTCCAGCGGGGCGTCGGCCACATGGCCGCGGGGCACGTCGGTGGGCTGCGGCAGCGACGGCGGGCCG
>JAHWKQ010000039.1 GCA_019347785.1 Actinomycetota bacterium | reverse complement strand
GAGCGGGGAGGCCACGAGGATGAACGGTTCGGGACGGTGGCGCCGGGACCGTCTGCGGCGGGCGCCGCTGTACCTGTGCACCGACCGGCGGCCCGGGCGTGAGGACCTGGCGCGCTTCCTCGAGGAGGTCCTTGCCGGGGGCGTGGACATCGTCCAGCTGCGGGACAAGGACGCCTCGGCGTCCCAGCTACGGGAGGCGGCGGCGACCGTCCGCGCCGCGTGCCGGCGCCACGAGGCCCTGTTCGTCGTCAACGACGACCCGTGGCTGGCCGCGGAGGTCGACGCGGACGGCGTCCACGTGGGCCAGGACGACCCGTCTCCCGACCAGGCCCGCACCGTCGTCGGGCCCGACCGGCTGATCGGCCGCTCCACCCACGACGTCGCGCAGATCGACCGCGCGCTGGCCGAGGACTGCGACATGCTCACCGTCGGCCCGGTGTCGGAGACGCCGACGAAGCGGGGGCGACCGGGGATCGGCCTCGACCCCCTGCGCCACGCGGCGGCCGTCGCCGGCAACCGCCCATGGTTCGTCAGCGGCGGCATGGCGGCCGACACGGCGCCGACGGTGCTGGCGGCCGGTGGGCGCCGGCTGGTGGTCGTCCGGGCGCTCACCGGGGCGGCGGACCCCCGCGCGGCGGCGGCGGAGCTGTCGGCGCTGCTCGCCGGGACCGCGGCCCGCACGGGGGGCGCGGTCGCCGACGGCTACCAGGCGTAGGCCTCAGGGGCGGGGCCGGGGCCCGGGAAGATGTCGTCGAGGCGGGCCAGGGCCTTGTCGTCGAGGGCGACGTCCAGGGCACGCAGCGACCCCTCGAACTGCTCCATCGTGCGGGGGCCGATGATCGGCGCGGTCACTGCCGGCTGGTGCAGCAGCCACGCCAGCCCCACGTCGGCGGGCCGCTGGCCGAGCTCGTCGCAGAGCGACTCGTACCGCTGGACCTGCTCACGGTGGCGGCTCAGCCGCTCCCGGGTCCGGCTGGTGGCCGACCGGCCCTCGCGCTGCTTGCGCAGGATCCCGGCCAGCAGGCCCTGGCCCAGCGGGCTCCACGGGATGAGGCCCAGCCCGTAGGAGCGGCAGGCCGGGATGACCTCCAGCTCGACGGTCCGCTCCAGCAGGTTGTACCGCGACTGCTCGCTCGCCAGCCCGTAGAAGTGCCGCGCCCTGGCCGCCTCCTGCGCCTGGGCGATGTGCCACCCGGCGAAGTTCGACGAGCCGACGTAGAGCACCTTGCCCTGCTGCACGAGCAGCTCCATGGCCTGCCAGATCTCGTCCCAGGGGGTGTTCCGGTCGACGTGGTGCATCTGGTACAGGTCGACGTGGTCCATCTGCAGGCGCCGCAGCGATGCCTCACACGCCCGGCGGATGTGCAGCGCCGACAGGAACGTCTCGTTCGGAGCGTCGCCCATGGAGCCGTAGACCTTTGTGGCGATCACCGTCCGGTCCCGGCGCCCACCCCCCTTGGCCAGCCAGCGGCCGACGATCTGCTCGGTCCGGCCCTCTCCCTTGCGCCGGCCGTACACGTCGGCCGTGTCGAAGAAGTTCAGGCCGCGCTCCCAGGCGGCGTCCATGATCGCGTGGGAGTCCTCCTCGGACGTCTGAGGGCCGAAGTTCATGGTGCCGAGGCACAGGCGGCTGACCCGCAGGCCGGTCCGCCCCAGGTGCGTGTAGTCCATCGGTCTGTCCCATCGAGTCGACGTCGGGGACCCGGGCGATCCTCGAGCGGGACCTGACCGCCGCCTGACGCCCTGGCTAGCGGGCGCGCTCGACGTGGGCCAGCGCGTCGCGCACGGGCGGGGGCAGCTCACCCCCGGCATGCTCGCGCACGTGATCGGCCAGGACCCCGGCGGACGCGAGCAGGGCGCCGAGGTGGACCCGCACCGCCTCGTCGGCGGCCTCCCCGTACTCCCTGAGCGTGAACACGGCCTCCGACTCCAGCTGCTCGACCTGCTGGAGCCCGGCGCCCCGGACATGGCCCCGGGCCTCGTCGACCCGCTCGACGACCGTCTCCAGCGCCCCCCGGTAGGCGACGACGGCTTCCTGGATGCGCGACCCCAGCTCCCGCAGATCGGCCACGGCACTCCCCTCTCCCTCGTCGCGGTCGCAGCCTAGCCGCTGGCGCCCCGACCGGCGTGCGGGTGAGGACGGGCCGGCGGGGGGACGCTTGGCGGCGTGAGGGGTGACCGGGTCGAGATCGTCGTCGACGCGGGCGACGGCGTGCGCACGTGGGAGATCGGCGCCACCCGCGCCGGCCGGCGGGTGGAGATCACGACGGGGCGCGGCGTCGTCGAGGTCGTCGAGGTCACCCGGGGCGGCCAGGTCGTGCGCACGGCGCGGTTCATGGCCAGCCGCGTCCTGGCCCTCGTCGAGCACCCCGCCGCCGAGGGTCGTGGCGGGGGCGGCGCGACCTAGCCACGCGCGGGGCCGTCGACCATGACGGCGACACGTCGCCGGGCGGCGGGCACCAGCCGGCCGATGGCCGCCGCGACCGCGGCGGCGTGGCGCTCGTAGCCGGCGCGTCCCGTGGAGCGGTCGTCGGGCGGCGGGGGCAGGGGGCGGCCGATCACGACCGCCGCGGGACGGCGTGGCCGCAGTCGGCGGGCCGCCGGCGCCGGCTGCACGCCCCAGACGCCGACGGGGACGGTCGGGACACCGTGCCGCGCGGCCAACAGGCCCACACCCAGCTTCGGGTGGCCGGCCGTATCGGCGCTGCCGATGGTCCCCTCGGGGTAGACGAGCACCAGGTCGCCGTCGTCCAGCCGCTCCCCCGCGGCCCGCAGCGCCCGCAGCCCGCTGCCGCGGCCCACGGGGACGTGGTGGCCCGCACGGACCAGCCGGCCGGCGACCGGGTGGTGGAACACCTCCTCGACCGCGAGGAAGCGCACGCGCCGGCGAAGGCGGTGTAGCGCCACGATGAGCACGACCGGGTCCATGCGGGACAGGTGATTGGCGGCCAGCAGGGCGGGCCCGGTGCGCGAGACGGCATCGCCGCCGACGATCGACAGCCGGAAGGCGGCCCGGACGAACAGGTCGAGCAGGCGGATGACCAGCCAGTAGACCGGCTCGGCGTCCGTGACCGCGTCCCGCGCCCGCGCCGGGCGCCGGGCGCTCACCCCGACGCCGTGGACAGCCGGCGGCGCACCTGGTCGACGCTGGGACCCCCGAGGCGCACGAGGCGCCGATCGACGTAGGCGTAGGTCGCGACGATGAGGACGGCGAAGGCCGGCCAGCCGGTGGCCAGCGTGGCGACGGCCAGCCAACCCACCTGCCCCGAGCCGATCAGCACCGCCCGCACGGCCGCCCGCCCGGCGAACAGGGCGGCCCACGCCCAGGTGATCTCGCTGTAGGCCGGGCGGACCCGCGGGTGCCAGTACCACGCGAGCGGCCAGCGGTAGATCAGCCAGCTCGTCCAGGCGATCAGCGGGCGGCGCAGCAGCGCGCTCAGGCCCGCCGCCGCCGCGTAGGCGGCGTTGAGCACGACACCCGGGACGAAGTAGCCCTCGGCGCCCCCCGACCACAAGGCCGCGGCGACTCCCAGCAGCACGCCGCCCAGGCCGCTCACGGCGTACAGCAGCCGCTGGCGCCGCAGCAGTCGGGCGGAGACGAGCAGGCCCGACAGCAGGACCGCTGTCACGGCGGCGGCGACCAGCCCGGCGACGGCGTTGACGGTGACGAAGGCGACCGGCGGGAGGACCGTGTCGACGATCACCCGCCGGTTGGCGAGCACGTCACGGGCCCCGTACGCCGGACCCGCGCCGTCCCCGGAGGTCATGACCGTGAGGGTACCCGGCGCATGCCCCGAGGGGCTTCAGGCGGGCTCGGGGACGTCCTCGTGACCGGTGTCCCGCGCCCCGGCGGCCTGGTCCTCGCGCGCGGCCTGCCGCACCGCCTTGGCGACGGCTGGCACGACGTCGGGGTTGAAGAGGCTCGGCACGATGTAGTTGGGGCCCAGCTCGTCCTCACCGACGACGGCCGCGATGGCCCGGGCGGCCGCGACCTTCATCGCCTCCGTGATCGTGCGGGCCTCGGCGTCCAGCGCGCCGCGGAAGACCCCGGGGGCTGCCAGGACGGTGTTGATCTGGTTGAGGTCCTCGCTGCGGGCGGTGGCCACGACCGCGGCGTGGTCGCGCGCGCCGTCAGGATCCACGTCGGGATCGGGCAGCGCCAGGGCGAACACCACCGCGCCGTCGGCCATCGTCGCGATGTCCTCGGGCTGCAGGATGTTGGGGGCGCTGAGGCCGACGAGCACGTCGGCGCCGCGCACCGCGTCGCGCAGGCCGCCGCGGTGACCGTCGCGGTTGGTGTGCTCGGCCACCCAGCGCTTGGTGCCGTCCAGGTCGTCGCGCCCGGCGTGAAGGATCCCCCGGCGGTCGCAGGCGACGACGTCGCCGGTCCCCTCCGCGACCAGGATCCTGGCGGTGGCGAAACCGGCGGCGCCCACGCCGGCGAGCGCGACACGGACGTCGGCCAACCGCTTGCCGACGACCTTGAGCGCGTTCTCCAGCGCCGCCAGAACGACGATCGCCGCGGCGTGCTGGTCGTTGTGGAACACGGGGATGTCGAGGCTCTCGCGCAGGCGGCGCTCGATCTCGAAGCAGTGGGGAGCGGCGATGTCCTCCAGCAGGACACCGCCGTACGCCGGGGACAGCGCCTCGACGAACCGCACGACCTCATCGGGGTCGTGGGTGTCGAGCACGACCGGCCAGGCGTCGACCTCGGCCAGTTGGCGGAAGAGCACCGACTTGCCCTCCATGACCGGCAGCGCCGCGGTGGCGCCTATGTTGCCGAGCCCCACCACGGCCGAGCCGTCGGACACGACCGCGATCGTGTTGCGCTTGATCGTCAGGCGCCGCGCGTCCTCGGGGTGCTCGGCGATCGCCGAGCAGACCCGCGCCACGCCGGGCGTGTAGGCCATCGACAGCGCGTCGCGGCTGTTCACGGACACCTTGGACTCGACGGTGATCTTGCCGCCGAGGTGGAGTAGGAAGGTGCGGTCGCTCATCGACCGCACGGTCGCGTCCTCGATGTCCTCGACCGCCGTGCGGATGGCACGGGCGTGGTCCTCGTCGACGGCGTTGACGGTGATGTCGACCGTCATCGCGTCGCCCTTGGACTCAACGATGTCGATCGCCATGACGACGCCGTCGGCTTCGCCCACCGCCGTGGTCACGCGTCCCATGGCGCCGGGATCGCCTCCCAGCTGCACGCGCAGCGTGATGGAGTACGACGCGCTGGTCGGGGACATGGCGGCCTCCTCGAGAAGATCCGGTCCGGACGGCACGGCCGGGCACGGGCACGCTAGCCGCCGCGGGGCCGGGGGGCCAGGTCTGCGCGGGCCGCGGGCTGTTACGGTCCCGTGGGCCACGGGCGGTGAGCCCGAGCGGGCCCGACGGGAGGGTGCCCCGGTGGGCGGAGGCGAGCAGGCGGCGGCGGAGGCCGAGACCGAGCGCTTCATGCGGGGCCTCGTGCGGCGCAACCCCGGCGAGGACGAATTCCACCAGGCCGTGCACGAGCTCGTCCAGACCGTCATGCCCTACGTGCTCGACCACCCCGAGTACCGGGACGCCAAGCTCCTGGAGCGCCTCACCGAGCCCGACCGCGTCGTCATCTTCCGGGTCGCGTGGGAGGACGACGCCGGCAACGTGCGCGCCGACCGCGCCTGGCGCGTGCAGTTCAACAACTCGATCGGCCCGTACAAGGGCGGCCTGCGCTTCGGCTCGGCGGTCAACATGGGCGTGCTCAAGTTCCTGGGCTTCGAGCAGACCCTCAAGAACGCGCTGACGGGCCTGCCCATGGGTGGGGCGAAGGGCGGTGCCAACTTCAACCCCAAGGGCAAGTCCGAGCGCGAGGTGATGCGCTTCTGCCAGGCGCTCATGCTCGAGCTGCACCGCCATATCGGCGAGGACACCGACGTGCCCGCCGGCGACATCGGCGTCGGCTCCCGGGAGATCAGCTACCTGTTCGGCCAGTACAAGCGCATCCAGAACCGCTTCACCGGGACGCTGACCGGCAAGGGCCTGACCTTCGGGGGCAGCCTGGTGCGCACCGAGGCGACCGGCTACGGCGCCGTCTACTTCGCCGAGAACATGCTCAACCACCGGGACGACAGCGTCGCGGGCAAGGTCTGCACGGTGTCGGGGTCGGGCAACGTCGCGATCTACACGGCCGAGAAGATCCGCCAGCTGGGCGGCACCGTGGTGTCCCTGTCGGACTCGAGCGGCTCGATCCACGACCCCGCCGGGATCGACGAGGAGAAGCTCGCCTTCGTCAAGGACCTGAAGGAGGTCCGTCGGGGTCGCATCTGCGAGTACGCCGAGCGGTTCGGGTGCGAGTACCTGGACGGACGACGGCCCTGGTCGATCCCGTGCGACGCGGCGTTCCCGTCCGCGACGCAGAACGAGCTGGACGGGCGGGACGCCGAGACCCTGCTCGGCAACGGCTGCGTGCTGGTGGCCGAGGGCGCGAACATGCCGAGCACGTCCGAGGCGGTGCGGCGGTTCCTGGCGGCGCGCATCATGTACGCGCCCGGCAAGGCCGCCAACGCCGGCGGGGTGGCCGTCTCCGGGTTGGAGCAGAGCCAGAACGCGCTGCGGATCGCCTGGGGCCGCGAGCAGGTCGACGAGCGGCTGCGGGAAGTCATGCGCCAGATCCACGAGCGGTGTCTGCGATGGGGGCGCGACGGTGACCACGTCGACTACGTCAAGGGCGCGAACCTCGCCGCGTTCGTGCGCGTGGGAGAGGCGATGCTGGCCCACGGCATCGTCTGACCCGGCGCCGGCCGGCCTGGCGTCGCCGGCTACCCTCGTCGCGTGCGAGCCTGGATCGTCGGCAGGCCGGGACCGGTCAGCTCGGGGCCGCTGCGCCTCGTCGAGCGCGAGCCGCCGCGGCCGGGGCCGGGAGAGGTCCTGGTGCGGGTGCGGGCCTGCGGCGTCTGCCGCACCGACCTGCACCTGGCCGAGGGCGACCTCGCGCCCCGTCGCCCCGGGGTGGTACCCGGCCACGAGGTCGTCGGCGTCGTCGAGGGGCGCGGCCACGGGGCGACCCGCTTCACCGTCGGCGACCGGATCGGCGTCGCCTGGCTGCGGCACGCCTGCGGCGTCTGCCGCTTCTGCCTGCGGGGCGACGAGAACCTGTGCGTGGCGCCGCGCTTCACCGGCTGGGACGCCGACGGCGGCTATGCGGAGCTGGCCGTCGTGGACGAGGCCTTCGCGTACGCCCTGCCGGAGCGGTTCGCCGACGAGGAGGCCGCGCCGCTGCTGTGCGCCGGCATCATCGGCTACCGGGCGCTGCGCCGCGCGCGGCTGCCCCCCGGCGGCCGCCTCGGCATCTACGGCTTCGGCGCCTCCGCGCACCTCGCGGCGCAGGTGGCCCTGCACGAGGGCGCCGAGGTGCACGTCGTCTCCCGCTCCGAGCGCGCCCGCCGTCTGGCCCTGGAGCTGGGAGCGGCGTCGGCCGGCGCACCCGGCCGTCCGCCCCCGCGCCGACTCGACGCCGCCGTCACCTTCGCGCCGGCCGGGGAGGTCGTCCCCGAGGCGCTGGCTGCGCTCGACCGCGGCGGCACTTTGGCCATCGCCGGCATCCACCTGACCGACGTCCCCGCGCTGTCCTACGCCGAGCACCTGTTCGGTGAGCGGGCGGTGTGCAGCGTCACGGCCAACACGCGCAGGGACGGCCGGGAATTCCTCGAGCTCGCGGCCCGGCTCCCCGTCCGTGCCACCACCACCCCGTTCGAGTTCGACGAGGCCGACGCCGCCCTGCGGGCCCTCGCCGACGGTCGGATGCGCGGCGCCGGCGTCCTGCGGATGCCACGCTGAGTCCGCGCTCAGGCCGGCGGCGGCGCGCCCAGCCCGCGAACCACGGTGGCGCCGGGCATGCGCGCGAACACCACCCCGTCGACCTCGACCTTCAGTGCCCTGCTGCCCGCTCCCACGACGACGCGGCGGAGCGCGGCGACCGGCGCGTCCACGTACAGGGTGACCTCGTCGGGGAGGCCGAACGGGGTCACGCCACCGGGCAGCATGCCGGTCACGGCCGTGGCCTCCTCCGCCGATGCGAAGGAGACCTTGCGCGCGCCGAGCAGACGACGCACGGTCCGGTTCACGTCGACGCGGCGCGTGGCCTGCACGAGGCAGGCCGCGTACCGCCTCGGGTCGCTCCTGGCCCCCACGAGGATGCAGTTGCCCGACTCGTGCTCGGCGTAGCCGTAGCGGGCGCAGAACGCTGCGGTGTCGGCGTCTCGCGGGTCGATGCGGACCACCTCATAGGACGCGCCGAGCGCGTCGAGGTGACCCAGGACCGCGGCCTCCACGCGGTCCCACGCGGCCGGATCCCGTCCCCGGCCCGCGTCAGGCCTCCTCGAGCTCGAGCGAGGTGGTGACGTGGATCTGCGGATGGATGCTGCGGTACACGGGGCAGCGGTCGGCGTGGACCCGCATGACCCGCTCCACGGCCTCCCGGTCGACGTCGGCGCCGACCTCCAGCCGGTAGGTCACGTGGATCCGCTTGATGACGAGGACCCGCCCCTCGACCTCGATCTCACCGACGGCGGTCGAGCGCAGCCGGCCCTGGTCCGCAGGGATCTTCCTGGCCTCCAGCGCACCGCCGAAGGTTCCGGTCAGTCACCCGGCGGCGGCCGCGACCACGTAGTCCAGCGTCGTCGACGTGGGGTCGAAGTCCTCCATCGACACGCCGTAGTGCTCGGCGACCGCGCCGTGGACACCGAAGGCGACGTACTCCCCGGCCGGCAGGTCGGCCCCCCGGTCCGGCCCGCGCTCGCGCGTCACCCTCACATGTGACTCGTACGCGACCTCACCCATGGCGCTCACCCATGCCGGCCTCCCGGTCGGATCCGGCGGCCCGTCGCCGCGCGGGCGACGAAGCCTACAGGTCCTCCCGGCGGATGACGTCGAGGTTGCGGAACAGCGGCGGGGACTCGCACACCTCGCTGACGCGGTCGGCCCACTCCTGGGTCGCGGGCAGCTCGGAGTTGCGCATCGCCTCCTCGTACGAGGGGAACTCGACGACCTCGACGTAGACACCCGGGTCGTCGCGGTCGGCGCAGCTCATCCGCCGCCGGGCGCTGCGACGCCCGGCCGTGCGCGCCAGCCACTCGTCGACGAGCGCGTTGACCTGGTCGATGTGCTTGGTCCTGAGCTCGATCAGCTGCACGAATTCCATGTCGCCCCCAACCCGCCTCGTGCGGAGCACCGACGATAGACCCGGGCCCCCGCCGCACAAGCCCGGGTGCTCAGCCCGGCGCCTGGAACGAGTCCTTGAAGGCGGCGAACAGGTCCTGGGAGGCCCGCCACCGCCCGGTGCGCGTCTGGAAGTTGAGCGCGAAGCCGTAGTCGCCGGTCGTGAAGCCCAGGTTGGCCGCGCGCAGTTCGGCGCCGCCCTCGGAGTAGCGGTACTCCCACAGGGCCGCGTCGAAGCCCTTGTAGGTGGTCGGGGTGATGCGGATCTCCCGGTAGTCCGCGTGCTCGGCGCCGAAGGCCTCCGACTGCGAGCGCCACGCCGCCACGGGTGAGTCCCCCGGTGAGTCGGTCCAGTCCACGCGCAGGTAGGTCCCCGTGACCGGGTCACGGAAGTCCGTCCGTGAGTCGTCGAGCCGCTCGACGTCCCAGCCGTCCGGGTGGGCGATCCGGTAGCCGGTCGCCGCGTCGGTGTAGCGGGTCCAGCCCTGGGGCACGGCGGCGGTGCCGGGTGTCCCGCCCGGCCGGCCGGGGCGGTCCGGCGCCGCCTGAGGCCGTTCGGCGCCGCGCCGGCCCGGCTCGTCCCTGCCGACACCGGTCACGGCGACGGCGGCGAGGACCAGGAGCACCGCGGCCCCGAGGAGCGCGCCGGCGCGCCGTCCGTGGGCACGCCGCCGCGCCCGAACGGCGGGCAGGGGGCGGTGGGTGTCCGGCTCGGTCGGCTGGTCGGGGGAGATGACGGAGGCGGGCGGTGCCGGGGGCTGGGAGGGCCGGGGCTCGCCCTCCCCGGCGACGTCGCGCAGCATGCGCTCGGCCCTGATCCCGGTCGGACGCCGCTCGGGCTCCTTCTCCAACAGCGACGTCAGCACTGGCTCCAGCGGGCCGGCGTTGCGGGGCGGTGGCGGGTCGGCGTGCAGCACGGCCGTGAGGGTCGGCAGCGCGCGGCCGCGGTCGAAGGGGCCGCGCCCCTCGACGGCGAAGTACAGCGTGGCGCCCAGCCCCCACAGGTCCGCCGCCGGCCCGCACGCGCCGTCGCGTGCCTGCTCGGGGGACATGTACGCCGGGGAGCCCAGGATGAGGCCGGAGCTGGTGATCTGGGGATTGCCCTGCAGGGACGCGATCCCGAAGTCGGCGAGCTTGCCGCCGTCGTCCGGTGGCACCATGACGTTGCTCGGCTTCACGGCGCGGTGGACGATCCCGCGACGGTGGGCGGCGCGCAGCACGTCGAGCACGCCCAGCCCAACGCGCGCCGCCCGGGCGGGCGGCAGCGGGCCGTCACGCTCGACCAGGTCGGCCAGCGTGGGGGCCCGCAGCAGCTCCATCACGATGTAGACCTGCCCGCGCTCCTCGATCACGTCGTAGACGGTCGCCGCGCCGGGGTGGTTGAGTCGCGCCGCCGCGCGGGCCTCGCGCATGATCCGCGACCGCATGGCCGTCCGCTCGTCCTCGGGGACCGACGCCGGCGGCTGCACCTGCTTGAGGGCCACCTCCCGCCGCAGGACGGTGTCCTCGGCCCGCCACACCGCGCCCATGCCGCCCCGCCCGAGCAGGCTGCGCACCACGTAGCGGTCGGCGACCCGCCGCTCGGCCATGGGTGTGCGGTCCTCTCTCCGCGCGAATCCCTGCGGCCGAACAGTGTCACGCGGCCGCGCGATCTGTCGAACCCGCCTGCCGGTTCGTACCCGCTCGCGGGGCCGGGTAGGTTGTAAGGGATGCCAAACTTCACTCGGCGAGGAACGACCGGGGACGGGGACCGGGCCCCCGCCGTGGCGCAGCCCGCGGCGGGGCTCGACGTACGCGGCCTGCGGCTGTCCTACGGGGCTCCCCCGGTCCTGCGGGGAGTCGACGTGGCGGTCCCCCCTGGCGGTCTGGTGGCCCTGCTGGGTCCCAGCGGCTGCGGCAAGACGACGCTGCTGCGGGCCGTCGCGGGGCTCGAGCGGCCCGGCGCCGGCGTGGTCGCCGTGGGCGGTCGGGTGCTGACCGGCCCGGGCGCCTTCGTCGACCCGGAGCGGCGGCGGGTGGGCATGGTCTTCCAGGACTGGGCGCTGTTCCCCCACATGACGGTCGGTCGCAACGTCGGCTTCGGCCTGTCGCGCCAGCGGCGGCAGTCCGGCGGCGTGGACGAGGCGCTGGCCCTGGTGGAGCTCACCGGACTCTCGTCCCGCCTGCCGGCGACGCTGTCGGGCGGTCAGCAGCAGCGCGTCGCCCTGGCCCGCGCGCTGGCGGGGCGCCCGGCGCTGCTGCTGCTCGACGAGCCGTTCTCCAACCTCGACACCAGCCTACGGGCGCAGGTCCGCGCGGAGGTGACCGCGCTGCTGCGGCGACTGGGGATGACGGCCCTGTTCGTCACGCACGACCAGGAGGAGGCGTTCGTCCTGGGCGACGAGGTCGCGATCATGCTGGACGGGCGCATCGAGCAGCAGGCCCCGCCCGGCGACCTGTATGCGGCGCCGGCCTCGCGGGCCGTCGCGCGCTTCGTCGGCGACTCGAACCTGCTGCCCGGCCGCGCGCACGGGCCCGCGGTGACCACCGCGGTCGGGGCGGTTCCCCTGCGCGAGTCCCGCACCGGCGATGTCGAGGTGCTGGTGCGCCCCGAGGACCTCGTGGTCCGCGAGGGCGAGGATGCCAGCGTGACCGACGTGGAGTTCTACGGCCACGACGCGGTCTACGTCGTGCGCCCGAACGGCGGGCCGACGGTGCGGGCCCGCATTCTCACGCGGCCCCGCTTCGCCCCCGGGGACAGTGTCGCGCTGGACTACGCCGGCGCCCCGACCGTCGCCTACGCCGTCACCGGCCGGCCGGGGCCCTGAGGCGGCGTCAACGCTCGGGCTGCGGCGCCGCCACGCGACCGGGGTTGAGCTGGCCGTGCACCGCCGGGACGACATGGCGCAGGTACCGGCCCAGGCGGACGTACGACCGGCCGTGTCGGCGGAAGCGGTAGCTGATGGGCGCCTCGGCGTACCGGTAGCCCTTCTGGAGCAGGTCCAGCGTCAGGACCTGCGCGTAGTTGAAGTCGTGCGCGATGTGGGCGTCGGCCGCGGCCGCCGCCGACAGCGCCCGGTAGCCGCTCTGGCCGTCGCTGATCGGGGCTCGGGCCACGAAGCGCAGCGCGGCCGTCAGCAGACGGTTGCCGAGCCGGCGGTGTGGCCGCATGTGGTGGATGACCCCGGCGAAGCGCGAGCCCACGACGTAGTCGGCACGGTCCGCCAGGATGGGCCCCACCAGGCGCTCGAGCTCCTCGGGGGCGTACTCGCCGTCGGCGTCGCAGAAGGCCACGGCCGCGGCGTTCCGGGCCAGCCCCTCGGCCAGCCCGCGGCGCACCGCCGCGCCGAGGCCCAGGTTGCGGCCCACGGATACGACCTCCGCGCCGGCGCGGGAGGCCTCCGCGGCGGTGGCGTCCGTGGAGCCGTCATCGACGACGACCACGCGCACGGGGCGCCCCAGCACCCGGGTCGGCGCCCGCGCGACGACCCCCGCGACCGCCCCCTGCTCGTCGTGGGCGGGCAGGAACAGCACGACCATCCCCTCCGGCCCCGCCATGCCGGCCTCGTCGGGGGCGGGCGGGCGCGCAGCGCGCGGCGTGGGAGCCTCGGGCAGGCGCAGCCGCCCGGCGAGGCCCGGCGCCGG
>JAHWKQ010000219.1 GCA_019347785.1 Actinomycetota bacterium | reverse complement strand
ACGACCGCCGACCACGATGCAGGGATCGACGAGGTCGTGGCTGCCCTGGACGACGTCCGCGGGGGGTGACCGCTAGCGCCCCGCCCTGCGGCCCATCGACGGCACGGGCGGCGGCGTGCGGCACGTCGCCGCGCGCACGGCGGCCCCCTTCAGCGCGAGCACCCGGGCGGCGGCCTGGTTCAGCCGCGGCCGCGGCAGTCGCCCGTCGCGGACCGCCGCGACCAGGGCGGCGCGCATCTCCCGGGCGTGGGCGCCGTCGGTGGCCAGCACCGCGTCGGCCCCGGCGGCGACGGCGCGGACCGCGGCGCGGGGGAAGCTCCAGCGGTTGTGGACCGCCCCCATTCCCAGCGAGTCGGTGATCGCGACGCCGCGGAAGCCCATGCCCCGCAGCAACGCGTAGGCATCCGGCGACAGGCTGGCGGGCAGAGGCGCGCCCAGCGCCCGGTAGCGCACGTGGTTCAGCATGACGACCGGCACGCCGGCGTCGATCTGGGCGGCGAACGGCACCAGATCGGTGCGGCGCAGCGTCCGCAGCGCCACGCGCGCGACCGGGGTCGCCCGGTGCGGGTCGCCGGCGGAGCGCCCGTGGCCGGGGAAGTGCTTGACGGTGGGCGCGACGCCCCCGTCGACCAGGCCCCGGGAGAACGCCAGCGCGTACCTCGCGGCCTTGCGGGGGCGCCCGGAGAAGGACCGGTCACCGATGACGCCGTCGGCCGGGCCGGCGTCGAGATCGGCCACCGGCGCCAGGTCGAGGTTGACCCCGTGGTCGGCCAGCCCCACGGCCGTCCGCCGCCCGAGGACGCGGACCTGGGCCGGGGAGCGGGTGGCGGCCAGCGTGCGGGGCGACGGCGAGGCGCCCAGCAGGTCGCGGAAGTCCGACACCCGGCCGCCCTCCTCGTCGGTCGTGACGAGCAGTGGCCGCCCCGCGCGGCGCCGCAGCCCCGTCACGAGCGATCTGACCTGCGCCGACGATCGCACGTTGGCCTCGCCGTCGAGGAAGACGCCGCCGACGCCGGCGCCGATGATCCGCCGCGCCAGCGGCTGGCTCGCCCGCGTGACGCCCGGCAGGCCCACCACGAGCAATTGGCCGGCCCGCTCGGCCAGCGGAGCCCGCGTGCACGCCCGCCGCTCGCCCGCGGCCGAGCGCCGCGGCCCGGCGGCCGCTTGCGCGCGCGTCGCGGCCGGCCGACCCTCGTCGTCGACGACGCCCGGCGCGACGCCGCCCACGGCGACGAGCAGCGCGGTGAGCACGCCGGCCGGGGTCCGGGCCCGCACGTGGTCTCAGCCCGCGTCCCGGGCGGACGGGCCGGTCCCGGTCGAGCCCCCCACGTCGGGGTCGTCCTTCCCGGCCTTGACCTTGGCCGCGTACTCGTCGACGTAGCGCTGGCCGGACATCGACGCGATGCGGGACATGAGCTCGTCGGTCGCCGCGCGCATGGAGCCCCGGTCCGCCGACCAGCGCTCCAGCGGCAGGGGCTCACCGATGTGGATGGCCAGAGGCAGCCGTCTGGGGACGCGGGCGCCCGTCGGCAGGATACGGAAGCTGCCTACGATCGCCACGGGCAGTATCGGCGAGCCGGTGCGCATCGCCAGTCTCACCGGCCCGGTCTTGCCCCGGTACAACCGGCCGTCCGGCGAGCGGGTGCCCTCGGGGTAGATGCCCAGCAGGCCGCCGTGCTCCAGCACCTCCTGACCGCTGCCCAGGCTGCGCTCCCCCGCGTCGCCGCCCTCACGGGCGACGGGCATGACGCCGACGCCCTCGTAGAAGTAGCGGCGCCAGCCGCGGAAGTAGTCGCTCTTGCCCAGGTAGAACACGGCCCGGTCGAGCACCGCCGGCAGGAAGTAGGAGTCCAGGTAGGACTGGTGGTTGGCGGCCAGGATCGCCGGCCCCCGGACGGGCACGCGCTCCCGGCCGGTCACGGTGGGCCGCCACACCGCCTTGACCGCCGGCGACAGGACCGCGTGCACGACACGGTACAGCGCCGGCGCGCGCTCGCCTGCTCGCACGAATCCGACTCCGGTGTCTCGTGGCCACCGTCGGCTGCGCAGTGTAACGACGGGTCACGGCTCCGCGGGGTCAGTTGGAGACGGGGAAACCCAGTTCGACGCCGCGCGCGTGGGGATCGGGCCGGCGGCTGGTGACGACCTTGCCGCGCGTGTAGAACTCGACGACCTCCTGGCCCCGGGCAACCTCCCCGCGGGCGTCGGACAGGACCTTGCCGTGCTCGGAGGCGATCACCCGCGCGATCTCGTCGGCGCGCCGGGCGAACAGCCCCCGGAACAAGAACAGCACCTGTGCGCGCCTCGCCAGCGATGCGCCCGCCCATGCGGGGAAGGCCCGCGACGCCGCGGAGACCGCGGCGTCGACGACGTCGGCGTCGGCGAAGGCGACCCTGGCGGCCACGGCCCCCGTGGACGGCGTGTGCACCCGCTCGAACCGCCCGGCATCGTCGTCGGCGGCGAGCCGTCGATCCGGTGGTCGATCGTGCGCATGCTCGCTCCTTCGGGCCGCCGGCTCAGGCTACCGCGGCCTAGAGGGCTCACAGGACGGACTGACCCCGGCTTCGCTCGTCCAGGGCGATGAGGGCGGCGCCCACGAACCCCGCGTCGTCGCCCAGCTCCGCCTCCACAATGGCCGGCAGGACCCGGTAGTCGTGGCCCATCACGCGCTGGCCGTAGGCCCGTCGGGCCGGCTCCAGGACCCGCTGGCCGGCCTCCATGACGCCACCCCCGACGACCACGATCTCCGGGTCCAGCCCGGCGACCAGCGAGGCGACGCCGACGCCCAGCCAGAAGCCGCAGCGGGCCAGGACCTCGGACGCGAACGAGTCCCCCGTCTCGGCCGCCCGGGTCACCAACCTGCCCGTCGGCGTACCGGAGCGCCGCAGCACCGAGTCCGCGGGGACCTCGCCGGCATCCAGGGCCTCCTGCGCGATGCGGCCGATCGCGGTGCCGCTGGCCATGGCCTCCAGACAGCCACGGTTGCCGCAACCGCATCGGCGCGCCCCCTCCGCGACGATGAGATGGCCGAACTCGGTCGCCAGCCCGTCCCGCCCCCGCACGAGCTGGCCACCCAGCACGAGCCCGCTGCCGACGCCCGTGCCGACGGTGAGCATCAGCATGCTCGAGGGGGCCTCGACCCCTGCCCCTGCCCGGAACTCGCCCCAGGCGGCGACGTTCGCGTCGTTCTCGACCCA
>JAHWKQ010000218.1 GCA_019347785.1 Actinomycetota bacterium | reverse complement strand
CGCCTACCTTCGGCGACTTCCACGACGAGATCGAAGGCATCGTCGTCATCGAGCGTGACCGGGTGGCCGTTGAGGTCGAGGAACACCACAGTCGCCAGCCAGGCCAGACGCTTGTTCCCGTCGAGTAGGGCGCCGTTGCGAGCCAGCGAATGAAGCAGCGCTGCCGCCTTGCCCTCGAGAGTCGGATAGGCGTCCGTACCGAACGCGGACGACCGGGGGCGAGCCGCGGCCGCGTCGAGGAGGCCGACATCGCGGACAGGACCGACCCCCAGCCGACGGACGAGGCCCAACAGATCCTCAAGGTCGAGGTACTCGACGTCGCTCACACAGCGTTGAGCCGGTCGAGCACATCACCCCAGCGTTCGACCATCCGGTCGGTGCTGTCGTTGACACGCTGAGCGTGGCCTGCCCGCTGGTAGCGCTCGAGCACCGCACGGCGAATGATCTCCTGGCGCGACAGGCCCTCGCTTTCCACGAGGGCGTCGAGCGCGCGCTCAAGCTGTTCGTCGGTTCGCACGGTGAGGGCCATAACGGTACAATACCATATTGGTATCATCTCTGGTCACCGACGTGCGTGTGAGCCAGCGGCGGACTCAAGGGTGACGCGGTTCCGGTCGACACGGCAGTCGCCGGCGAATCACGCCGGTGGACGCCGACCGAGGGACGACCATGCCGCGTCCCCCCTGGGACTCCGCCGCGATGCGCGCCGCCTTCGAGGCCGGCGGCGGGTGCGTCCCCTGCCATGTGCGGCTGCGGCGTCTGACCGCCGGTACCGTGGCCGCCGCCGAGCGGCTGACCGCGGACGCCGCGGGGGCCGACCACGAGATCCGCCTGGACCGCCGGGACTAGGACGTCGGTCGCGGGGGCGGCCCCTGCCCGAGCACGCCGTCGCCGGTATCGTCGCGGCATGAGCACGGGGTGGGGGCCCGCGGACGACGTGGTCGTCGTGGGCGGCGGCGCCATCGGGCTCGCGATCGCCTGGCGGGCTCGAGCCGCCGGCCTGCGGGTGTGCGTGGTCGACGACGCGCCCGGGCGGGGCGCCTCGTGGGCGGCAGCCGGGATGCTCGCGCCGGTGACTGAGGCGCACTACGGCGAGGAGCCGTTGCTGCGCCTGTGCCTCGCGTCCGCGGAGCGCTACGGGAGCTTCGCACGTGAGCTGGAGGAGACCACGGGCGTCGATGTCGGCTACCGCCGGACCGGGACACTGTCGGTCGCGCGCGACCGCGACGACCAGGAGGCCCTCGACGAACTCTTCGACTACCGGCGCGGGCTGGGCCTGGAGTGCGAGCGGCTGCGCGGTCGCGAGTGCCGGCGCCTGGAGCCGGCGCTGGCTCCGGGGATCCGCGGAGGGGTGCTCGTCACGGGCGACCACCAGGTCGACAACCGCGCCCTGGTCACGGCCCTGCTGGGGGCGTGCGAGCGCGCCGGGGTGCGCCTGCTGCGCGACCGCGCCGTCGAGCTAATCGTCCAGCGCGACCGCGTCGCCGGGGTGCGGCTGCGACATGACACGCTGACGTGCCCGACGGTGGTCCTGTCCGGGGGCGCCTGGTCGGCGCAGCTGTCCGGCCTGCCGGCCGGCAGCGCCCCGCCGGTACGGCCCGTCAAGGGTCAGCTGCTGCATCTGCGCGGGGCGGCGGGCACCGGCGGCGAGCCGGCGCTGCTGTCGCGCAACCTGCGCGGCCTCGACGTCTACCTCGTGCCGCGCGCCGACGGGCGGCTGGTGGTCGGGGCGACCGTCGAGGAGCAGGGCTTCGACGACCGGGTCACCGCTGGGGCGGTCCTGGAGCTGCTGCGCGACGCCTACGAGCTCCTGCCGGGCCTCGCCGAGCTCGAGCTCACCGAGACGGTCTGTGGCCTGCGGCCCGGCAGCCGCGACAATGCCCCGCTGCTGGGCGGGAGCGACCCGGAGGGCCTGATCCTCGCGACCGGGCACTACCGCAACGGGATCCTGCTCGCCCCGGTCACCGCGGACACGATCGCCGAGCTGCTGGTCACCGGCCGCGTCCCGGCGCTGATCGCCGGCTTCAGCCCCAGGCGGTTCGCGACGGCGGGGGCGGGCCCGTGAGGGTCATGCTCAACGGCCGGCCGACACGGCTGAGGACAGGGGTCACCGTGGCCGAGCTCGTCGCCCGCCAGGTCGGGGATCCCCAGCGCCCCGGCGTGGCGGCGGCGCTCAACGGCCAGGTCCTGCCGCGCGAGGCCTGGCCGCGCACGGAGGTGTCCGACGGCGACGCCGTCGAGGTGCTCACCGCGTCCCAGGGCGGGTAGGCTGGTCGCACACGGGAGCCCCGGCCGGGGCTGAGAGGGAAGGCGGACACCGCCTCCGACCGTCATCACCTGATCCGGGTTATACCGGCGAAGGGAGACAGGATGGACGACCCGCTGGTCATCGGCGGGGAAAGGTTCGTGTCCCGCCTGATCATGGGCACCGGTGGGGTCGGCAGCATGGAGGCCCTGGAGCAGGCCCTACGGGTCTCGGGCGCGGAGCTGACGACGGTGGCCCTGCGCCGCGTCGACCCCGCGTCGTCGGGGAGCGTGCTGGAGGTCGTCGAGCGGCTGGGCTGCAGGGTGCTGCCGAACACCGCCGGCTGCCACACCGCCCGGGACGCGGTGGTGACGGCGCGGCTGGCGCGGGAGGCGTTCGACACGCCCTGGGTCAAGCTCGAGGTCATCGGGGACGACCGCACCCTGCTGCCCGACGCCCCCGAGCTCCTCGACGCCGCCGAGCAGCTCGTCGACGACGGCTTCACGGTGCTCGCGTACACGAACGACGACCCGGTCCTGGCCCGCCGCCTGGAGGAGGCCGGCTGCGCCGCCGTGATGCCGCTCGGCTCGCCGATCGGCAGCGGGGCCGGTATCCGCAACCCGTACAACCTCGCGATCATCCTGGAGCGGGCCGAGGTCCCGGTGATCCTCGACGCCGGGATCGGCACGGCCTCGGACGCGGCGATCGCGATGGAGCTGGGCTGCGACGGCGTGCTGCTGGCCAGCGCCGTGACCCGGGCCCGGCACCCGGCGATGATGGCCGAGTCCATGCGCAGGGCGGTCGAGGCCGGCCGGCTGGCGCATCTGGCGGGGCGCATCCCACGCCGGCTGTACGCCGAGGCCTCGACGCCGGTCGAGGGCATGCCCGATCTGCGGCGCCGGTCGAGGGCCTCGTAGATGCTGAGCGGGGAGGCCACGAGGATGAACGGTTCGGGACGGTGGCGCCGGGACCGTCTG
>JAHWKQ010000217.1 GCA_019347785.1 Actinomycetota bacterium | reverse complement strand
CACCCGGCCCACCCGGGCCGGGTGGTGGCCGAGCTCGGAGACGGAGGCGTAGAGGGTGGCGACCCGTTCGTCCCAGCCGAGGGGGACGAGCGCGTCGAAACAGGGGTCGGAAGGCACTGGCAACTCTCCCTCAGGGTAGCCTTCGGTCCGTAGGAGTGAGCGCTCTAGGAGTAGGAACACCCATGGACGACGTCCCCGACTGGGACCAGCGAGGGGAGTGGCGGGACATCCGCTACGAGGTGGCGGAAGGGATGGCCAAGGTCACGATCGACCGCCCGGAGGTCCGCAACGCCTTCCGGCCCCAGACCCTGTTCGAGCTGTCGTCGGCGTTCGACCTCGCCCGGGACGACCCTGAGATCGGGGTCGTCATCCTCACCGGCGAGGGCCCCCTGGCCTTCTGCTCTGGCGGCGACCAGACGGTCCGGGGCGACGACGGCTACAAGGACGACCACGGCGTCGGCCGGCTGAACGTGCTCGACCTGCAGATCCAGATCCGCCGGCTGCCCAAGCCGGTGATTGCCATGGTCGCCGGCTACGCCATCGGCGGCGGGCACGTCCTGCACGTGGTGTGCGACCTGACGATCGCCGCCGACAACGCCCGCTTCGGCCAGACCGGCCCCAGGGTCGGCTCCTTCGACGGGGGGTACGGCTCGGGCCTGCTGGCCCGCACCGTGGGGCAGAAGAAGGCCCGGGAGATCTGGTTCCTGTGCGAGCAGTACGACGCGCGCGAGGCGCTGGACATGGGCCTGGTCAACGCGGTCGTCCCCCTGGAGCGGCTGGAGGAGGAGACCGTGGCGTGGTGCCGGCGGATGCTGGGCCACTCGCCGCTGGCGCTGCGGATGCTGAAGGCGTCGCTCAACGCCGCCGACGACGGCCTGGCCGGCATCCAGCAGCTCGCGGGCGACGCGACCATGCTGTACTACCTCAGCGAGGAGGCCCAGGAGGGACGCGACGCGTACGTCCAGAAGCGGCCGCCGGACTTCGGGCGCTTCCCCCGCCGGCCGTGACCGGTTAGGCCGGCGTGCTGGGGACCTGGCTGCAGGCGGCCCGACCGCGGACCCTGCCCGCCGCGGTCGTCCCGGTGCTCGTGGGCACCGCCTCCGCTGACCGGGTGGTCGCCTGGCGCCTGGCGGCCGCGCTGACCGTGGCTCTGGCCGTCCAGGTGGGCGTGAACTTCGCGAACGACTACTTCGACGGGGTCCGCGGGGTCGACACGCCCGACCGGGTCGGCCCGCGCCGCGCGGTCGCCTCTGGGCTCGTCGCCCCCGCGCGCATGCGCGCTGCCATGATCGGCGCCTTCGCCGTCGCCTGCGTCGCCGGCCTGGCGCTGGCCGCCGCGGCCGGGTGGTGGCTGGTGGGCGTCGGGGCGATGTGCGTCGCCGCCGCGCTCGGCTACAGCGGCGGACCGCGCCCGTACGCCTCCGCGGCGCTGGGCGAGGTGTTCGTCTTCGTGTTCTTCGGGCTCGTCGCCACGGTCGGCTCCGCCTACGTCCAGGCGGCCCGGGTGCCGGTGGTGGCCGTCGCCGCCGCGTTGCCGGTGGGCCTGCTGGCCACGGCGATCCTGGTGGTGAACAACCTGCGCGACATCGCCACCGACCGGGCCGCCGGCAAGGCGACGCTGGCGGTCCGCATGGGACCGGGAGCCACGAGGCGGCTGTACCGGCGGCTGGTCTACGGCGCCTTCGCGCTCCTGGTGCCCGTGGCCGTCGCGGCGGGCGCCATCTGGCCACTGCTCGCGGTCGCCGCCGCCCCGCTCGGACGACGGGCCGTGGCGGCCGTGGCCGGGTCCGGGGCGGACCGGCGCCCGGTCGCCGCGCTGGCCGCCACCGCGCGCCTGGAGCTGGTCGCCGGCGCCCTGCTCGCCGCGGGGCTGGCGCTGGCCTGATGCGGACCTTCCGAATCCCTCTGCGCACGCGCTTTCGCGGCGTCGACCACCGCCAGGGCGTGCTGCTGTCCGGGCCCTGCGGCTGGGGCGAGTTCTCGCCGTTCCCCCGGTACCCGCCGGCGGTCACGGCTCGCTGGCTGGCGGCGGCGCGCGAGGCGGCCACGCGGCCCTGGCCGGCGCCGCTGCGGCGGACGGTGCCCGTCAACGTCACCGTGCCCGCGATGCCCCCTGACCGGGCGCACGCGCTCGTGGCCGCCTCCGGGTGCGCGACCGCCAAGGTCAAGGTCGCCGACCGCGGCGCCGCCGACGGCGGCCGCGGCGACCTGGCCCGGGTCGAGGCCGTCCGCGACGCGCTCGGCGCCTCCGGGCGCCTGCGCGTGGACGCCAACGGCGCCTGGGACGTCGACACGGCCGTGCGGATGATCAGGGCGCTGGACGCCTTCGACCTGGAGTACGTCGAGCAACCTGTGGCGACCCTGGCGCAGATGGCGGCGGTGCGGGCGCGCGTCGACGTGCCGCTGGCCGCCGACGAGTCGGTCCGCACGGCCGACGACCCCCTGCGCGTGCGCGGGCTGGACGCCGCCGACGTCGTGGTGCTCAAGGCGCAGCCGCTCGGCGGCGTCCGCCAGGCGCTGCGGGTCGCCGAGGCGGCCGGCCTGCCCGCCGTCGTGTCGTCGGCGGTCGAGACGTTCGTCGGGCTCGCGGCCGGAGTGGCGCTGGCCGCGGTCCTGCCCGAGCTGCCCTACGCCTGCGGCCTGGGCACCGCCGCGCTGCTCGCCGGGGACGTCGTGGCGGACCCGCTGGTGCCCTCCGACGGCCACGTCCAGGTGCGCCGCCCGGTCGTGGACCCCTCCGCGCTGTCCGCGTGGCAGCCGCCCCCGGGCGTCGCCACCGCGCTGCGGCAACGGCTACGGGCGGCCGAGCTGGCGGGCCGCCCGGTGCCGTCGTGACCCGCGGCTCGCCTGCGGCGAACCCGTCGCAGGCGCTCGCGCTCGTGCTGGTCGACGAGCTGGCGCGGGCGGGGGTCGGCCACGCCGTGCTCGCGCCGGGGTCCCGCTCGGCGCCACTGGCGATGGCCCTGCACGACGACCCCCGGATCCGGCTGCACGTCGAGATCGACGAGCGCTCGGCGGCCTTCCTCGCCCTCGGCGTCGCCAGGGCCGGCGGGCGGCCGGCGGTGGTGCTGTCGACCTCGGGCACGGCGGCGGCCAACTTCCACCCAGCCGTCGCCGAGGCCGACCGGGGCCGTGTGCCCCTGCTGGTGCTGACCGCCGACCGGCCACCGGAGCTGCGCGGCACCGGTGCGAACCAGACCATCGACCAGCTGCGGCTGTACGGGCCGGC
>JAHWKQ010000038.1 GCA_019347785.1 Actinomycetota bacterium | reverse complement strand
CGGCGATCACGGTGGTGGCGACACGCTGCAATCCGCGTCCGGCAGCCTAGCGACCGGCGACGGGGCGTCGCCTGTCCCCGGCGGCTCCCGCCGTCAGGTCACCGCCCGTCGGGACGCCGGCCAGCCAGCGGTTCACGCCGTCGAGCAGGCCCTGGCGCAGCGGGGGCGGAGCGGCGGAGGCGGCGACGCCCGTCCAGGCGATGTGGGCCAGGCCGGCGTCGTCGACGCCGAACCGGTCGCGCGCCAGGGCGTACTGGTCCACCAGCCCGTCGCCGAACAGCAGCGGGTCGTCGGCGCCCAGGGTCACCGGGCAGCCGGCCGCCAGCAGCCGCGGCAGCGGGTGGCGGCCCAGGGTCGGGGTCACACCGAGCGCCACGTTGGAGGTGGGGCACACCTCCAGGCACACCTGCCGCTCGGCGATGAGGCCGAGCACGGAGGGGTCCTCGACCGCGCGCACCCCGTGGCCCACGCGGTCGGCGCCCAGCAGACCCACGGCGTCGGCCACCGCGCCGGCGCCCACGTGCTCGCCCGCGTGGGGCACCGCCAGCAGGCCGGCTCCGCGGGCGACCGAGAAGGCCTCGGCGAAGTCGCCGATCGCACCCACCCGCTCGTCGTTGGCCAGCCCGAAGCCGACGACCCCCTGCCCCGCGTAGCGGGCCGCCAGACGGGCCAGGCGTGGCGAGTGGGCCGCGTGGCGGCGGTCGGCGGAGACGACCCAGCCCATGCCCACGCCCGTGCGCCGGGCGGCGTCCCGGCCGGTGGCGAGCAGCAGCTCGAGGACCTCCTCCTCGCTGCCGAAGCGGCCCTGGTACAGCCCGGGGTTGGCCGTGACCTCCACCCACCCCGAGCCGGCGGCCGCCTCGTCCTCGGCGATCTCGTGCACCAGCCGCACGAGGTCGTCCCGGCGGCGCAGCAGCCGCTTGGCCGTCACGTACAGCGCCTCGAAGCGCTCCCATCCGCCGACGGCGCTCCGCCCCGCCCGTGTCGAACCCGTGTCGTCCAGCCCGGACGGCAGGGTGACGCCCTGGCGGGCCGCCAGCTCGTGCAGCGTCGCCGGGCGCATGCCCCCCACCAGGTGCAGGTGAAGGTGGGCCTTGGGCAGCAGCCGCAGGTCGCGGGGCGGGGGGCCGGGCCGGGTCGACCCCGGGTGAGCAGAGAAGGTGGGACGGGGCGCAAGAAGATCGGACATCTTGCGGAGTAACCGTACCCGCCGCGTCTCCCGGGCGCGGGCAACCGGGGTCAGCCGGCGGGTGCGGCGTCACCGGCCAGGGCGTCCAGCAGCTGCCGGGCCCGCGCGACGACGCGCTCCGCGTGGGCCGGCGGGGTGCGCACGGACGGCTCCAGCGGCGAGCCGCACGCGCCCGCGCCCGCCTTGAGGGCCAGCACCGTCGGTGAGCCCAGCCGCTCGACCGCGGCCAGTGCCAGGACGCGGCGGTGGTGACGGGCGGCGGCGCCGAGGTCGCCGGCGCCCACGGCGGCGACGATCCCCGCCAGCGGTCGGGGCGCCACGTTGGCGAGCGCGGCGACGACGCCGTCGGCGCCGGCGAGCATGGCCGGCAGCGCGAACCCGGCCGAGCCGACGAGCACCCGGAAGCCGGGCCGCGTGCCCTTCGCGCGGGCGAGGAACGCGTGCACCGTCGCGAGGCGGTCGCCGGACGCCTTGACGCCCACGACCTGTGGCAGCCAGCGCGCGAGCCGCTCGACCAGGGCCGGTGACAGCCCGACCCCGGCCAGGGACGGGAAGTCGTAGAGCACCAGGGGCAGGGAGGTCGCGGACGCCACGGTGGCGAAGTGGCGGAACAGCCCGGCGTCGTCCAGCTTCCAGTACAGCGGGGGCAGGGCGAGCACGGCATCGGCGCCCGCGCGCTCGGCGGCCCGGGCGTGCTCGCACGCCTGCGATGTGCCCACCGCGCCCACGCCCGCCACGACCGGCCGGCGCCCGCCGACCGCGTCGAGCGTCGCGGCGAGCACCCGCTCCCGCTCCCGGCCGGTGAGGTCGGCGAACTCCCCGGTCGTGCCGAGGCTGACGAAGCCGTCCACGTCGCCGGCCAGCATCCGCTCGACGTGGGGGCCGACCGCGGCGGTGTCGACCGCCCCGTCGGCCCGCATCGGCGTCAGCAGCGGTACGTACAGGCCGCCGAGCCGGCCCGCCCCGCGGCCTTCGGCCGGCCCCGCGTTCTCTTCCACCAGCCGATCCTAGTGCCCCTGGGCGCTTGACAGCTCCGCGGGCCGGGCGCGATGGTCGGCCGCGCCGCCGGCGCGGTGACCGCGTGGGCGCCTTCATGAGCCGCGGCGAGGGGGAGCAGGCCGTGGACGTCGCCACCGCGCTCGACCGGCTGCCCAAGGTCGAGCTGCACTGCCACGTCGAGGGGACGATGCGACCACAGACGGTGGTCGAGCTCGCGGACAAGAATGGGGTCGCCCTGCCGTCACGTGACCCCACCGTGCTGTACCGGTACTCGAGCCTGGACACCTTCCTCGAGGTCTTCTGGCTCGTCCAGTCGACCCTGGCGGACCGCGGCGACTGGGCCAGGCTCGCGTACGAGGGCATCGTCGACGGCGCCGCCCACGGGCTCGTCTACCGGGAGACGGCGTTCACGCCCGCCCGCCACCTGGCCGGCGGCCAGAACCTGGCCGACATCGTCGCTGGCCTGGCCGAGGGGCTGGAGGCGGCCGAGCGCGAGACCCGGGTGCCGGCCGTGCTGATCGCGTCGATCGACAGGGCCTTCGGGGGTGGGGCCGGCCTGGAGATGGTGGAGCGGCTCGTCGAGCTGCGCCGCGCCGGCGCGGCCGGCACGGACCGCGTCGTGGGGGTGGGGCTGGACTCCACCGAGCTGGGCGTCGACCCCACCGACTTCGCGGCCGCCTTCGCGCTCGCCGGCCGGGCGGGGCTGCGCCGCACCTCCCACCAGGGTGAGGAGACGCCCCCCGCCTTCATCGCGCTGGGGGTCGACGCGCTGGGCTCGGAGCGCATCGACCACGGCATCTCCATCGTCGACGACCCCGACCTGACCCGGCGGTTCGCCCGGGAGCAGGTCCCGCTGACGGTCTGCCCCAACTCCAACGTGCTGATCGCCAACGCCGTCCCGCGCCTGGAGGATCATCCCTTCCCACGGATGCGGGCGGCCGGGCTGCTGGCGACGCTCAACACCGACGACCCGGCGCTCACCGACCTCGACCTGGGCTACGAGTACGCCTCGGCGCTCTCGGCGTTCGGGTTGTCCTGGGACGAGATGGTGGCCATCGCGCTGGACGGGGTCGAGGCGGCCTGGCTCGACGACGACGCCAGGCGGGCCATGGGGGCCCGGGTCCGGTCCGCGGCCGACGACCTGTCCGCGCAGCTCGAGGGGGCGCGGTGACCCCACCGGGCGCCCGGCCCCGGGTGTCGTTGCCCGGGGAGGCCCTCGCCGGGCTCGACGCCCGCCTGCGGGACGCGGACGCGGAGCTGGCGCGGCGCTACCCGGGCGATCCCGGCGGCCGTCAGCCGGTGCACACGGTCTACGTGCCGGCTGACCGCTTCACCGCCGACTGCGCCCGCCGGCACGGGGGCGAGGCACGTCGCTGCCTGCGCGAGCACGGGCCCGACCCGGCCGCCTTCGCCGCCGCCGTGGGGCTGCCGGCGTCGATCGCTCAGCAGGTGTACCCGCGGGTGGTGGACAAGCTGCGCAGCGAGCCGGTCGAGGACGTGCGCATCGACTTCGAGGACGGCTACGGCGTCCCCGGCGACGCGGAGGAGGACCGGTGCGCGCAGACGGCCGCGGCGCGGGCCGGCCGGGCGCTGGGGCGGGGCGATCTGCCGCCGTTCTGCGGCGTGCGCGTCAAGCCGCTCGGGGACGGCGCGCGCCCGCGCGGCATCCGCACCCTGGACGTGTTCGTCACGCACCTGCTGGGGGCGACGGACGGGCGCCTGCCGCCCGGCTTCTCGGTGACGCTGCCGAAGGTGACGAGCCCCGCGCAGGTCACCGTCTTCGTCGACCTGCTCGAGCGGCTCGAGGCGGCGCTGGGGCTGCCGGCGGGCGTGCTGCGCCTCGAGATCCAGGTGGAGACGACGCAGGCCGTCCTCGACCATCACGGGACGGTCATGTTGCCGCGGCTGGTGCACGCCGCGCGGGGACGTTGCACGGGCGCACACTTCGGGACGTACGACTACACGGCGGCGTGCGGGCTCGCCCCGGCCCAGCAGCACCTGGCGCACCCCGCCTGCGACTTCGCCCGCCACGTCATGCAGGTCGCCACCGCCGGCACGGGCGTCCGCCTGTCGGACGGGTCGACGAACGTCCTGCCCGTGCCCCCGGACGTGCACCGCGGCTGGCGGCTGCACTACGGGCTGGTGCGACGCGCGCTCGAGCACGGGTTCTACCAGGGCTGGGACCTGCACCCCGCCCAGCTTCCGACGCGCTACGCGGCCGTGTACGCGTTCTACCGCCACGACCTGGACGAGGTCGGAGACCGGCTGCGCGCCCTGGCGCCGGGCGGCCGGCCCGCCGGGGCGGTGATGGACGAGCCGGCCACCGCCCGGGCCCTGGCGGCCCACGTGCTGCGCGCCGTCGACTGCGCCGCCGTGGACGCCGACGAGGCGGAGTCGCGGACCGGGCTCACCGCCGAGGACCTGCGTCGGCTGGCCGCGCGACCGTCCTCCCGATGACACCGTCGGACCTGCATCGCGGGGTGCTTTGTGATCGAGAACTCCTGGCCCATCCCGGACAGGAACCGTGCGTCACGCGGCGTGACCGTCGAAGGTCCGGTTGGAAGTCGCCATCTCGGTCGCTTCCGGCTCTTCCGCTACGAGGTTCGGAGGTGGCGCGGCGGCGACCGGGTCGGGCACCTCCGCCACGCCGTCCGCCGCGGGCCCACGCACGACGGACACGCGCGGCCCCGCGTCACAGCCCGTGAGCCGGCCATCGAGGAATCAGCGCAGCGGATCGATCCAGCGAACGCCGGGGAAGCGCGAGAAGTCGGCATCGGTGGAGCACAGCTCGGCACCGTGCTCGATCGCCAGGGCGGCCAGATGCGCATCCGTGGTCAGGTTCCCGGCGGTCCCCCACGGCTCGAGCAATTCGCGCAGGACGTCGGCGTGCCGGTCGGTCGGGTGCACCACCGTGGTGGCGGGCAGACCGAGCCAGGCGTCGACGAGGTCCAGCGCCTGCCCCACGGTGAGGGGCCGTTCGAACACGACGGCCCGGGTCGACAGCCGCACGAACCCAAGCAGCACGCTCCACGCGAACGCGACCGTCCGTGACCCCGACAGGGTCTCCTTGAGCCACGGTCGGGCTTGGGCGTGCCGCGGCGAGGTCGTGTCGAGGGCGTACAGCAGCAGGTTCAGATCCAGCAATCTCACTTGCGCAGCTCGAGCTTGCGCACGACCTCGGCGTCCTCCAGATCGCCCGCCAGCGTCGAGGCCTTGTCCAGATCCACCCCCGGGCGGAGGCCCAGCGCGAACGTGGGCAGCTCATACGGGTGCGGTTCGGCGGCGGGGCGCAACCCCGCCCGGATGGCCTCGTTGAGCACCTGTTTGAACGGCACGCCGCGTTGACGAGCGACACGCTTCAGCTCGGCCGCCACGTCCGGGTCCAGCGTCACCGTCGTCCGCATGCTAGCATCATATCATCACACAACATGCTGTCATGATGACCAGCGGGTGGACCCCGCCTCAGGCTCCGGTGCCGGCCGGGCGCTCGACGGCCCCCTCGATGACGCCGTAGGGGCGGTCGACGGCGACGAACACCTCGTCATCGTTGGTCTGGCCGAACGGGGACAGGTCCACCGGGAAATGGTGGCGGTTCGGCAGCGACAGCGACACCCGCTCCACCTGCCCGCAGTCGCGCAGCACCGCCTGACCCATCGCCCACAGCGTGTGCTGCAGGGAGCGGCTGTCGTGGTCGGCGAACGCCTCGACGAGCGCCCGCCGCGCCTTGCGCCGGCAGGCGGGAAAGTCGGCCTCCGCCGACGCGTAGCGCCAGGTGGCCGACACCTCCGTGGCCAGCAGCCGGTCGTCGGTCTCCTCCAGCACCGTGTAGCGGTCCTTGAGGAATCCGGCGAACCCCGAGCCGGTGGTCTTGAGCAGCACCAGACCCTCCAGGCCCGCCCCGACGCGGAGCCCCGACCGGGTGGCGGCGACGGTCGCCGTCCAACGCTCGCCCGACGAGCGGCTGAACGCGTGGGGGTGGCCCCGGCCGCCGGCCTCCACGCGGACCCAGGGGTGCTCGACCAGCCGGATCCGCGCGAGGGATGCGGCCGGGGCGGCCGTCAGGAAGCGCTCGGCGAGGGTGGCGCCGAAGCGCTCGATGTCGCCGAGCGGGTGGTCGTGCGCCAGCGCGTACACCGTCGTGCGCATCGTGTCGGTCGGCAGCACCGGCGAGTTGTCACCGGCGGTGTACACGCGCGCGAAGTCGCCCTCGAGGCGGACGTCGACCGTCAGCTCGCGCACCTCGTGGCGGTCGGGCAGACGGGCGACCGTGACCAGGCGGATGCCGTCCTTGCCGTAGCTGTTCGCGCCCATCCCCATCGCTAGCTCCCGCGGTAGGTGCTGTAGCCGAACGGGCTCAGCAGCAGCGGCACGTGGTGGCGCGTACCCACCCGCTCGACGACGAACTCGACGGCGACCCGCGGGTAGAAGCCGGCGACTTCCCGGGCGCGGAAGTACGCGGCGGTGTCGAACGTCAGCCGGTAGGCGCCCGCCCGCACCTCGTCGCCGGCCGACAGGCCCGACAGCCGGCCGTCGGTGTCCGTCTCGCCGTCGCCGAGCAGGACCCACGCGCCGTCGGGCCCGCGGGTCTCCAGCCGCACGGGGACGCCGGCGGCCGGCGACCCCGCCGCGGTGTCCAGGACGTGGGTGCTGATCCCGCTCATGTCCGCTCTTCCTCCGGCGAGTCAGGGCCGCAGCAGCCTGCCGAGCCGCAGCCGGGTGATCCTGCGTTGCTCCTCGGCCGCCACCCGCAGCTCCGTCGGCGGGTCGTTGCCCAGCCGCCGGCGCAGCTCGTCGAGCATCCCGCCGGCCCCCCTGCCCGTGGCGCACACCAGGAAGACGTGACCGAAGCGCCGCTCGTAGGCGCGGTTCGCCTCGGCGAGCGCGGCGAGGGTCGCCTCGTCGGCGTCGCGGGCGCCGGCCTGCTCGGAGGAGGACCAGCCGTCCGAGCCGCGCTCGCCGATGCGCGGGTGCGCGGCGAACGCCTCCAGCCAGTCCTCCGGGCCCAGGTCCGACCACACGGCGTCGGCGGCCTGCTCCAGGCGGGCGATGTCGTGGAAGGGCCGGCGCCCGGCCACGCCGGCGGCCCACCGGCGCGACGCGCAGCACCCCAGCAGCCGCGACTCGGCCTGCCCGCGGGGCAGGGCGTCGAGCCAGCGCAGCCCGACCTCGACGGCGCCTTCGTCGTCCAGCGCCCCGTACAGGCGCAGCCGGGCCACGCCGCCGTCCGGAAAGATGTTCAGGCGCACCCGGGTCGCCGGCGGGGCGTCGTCGACGGTGAACAGGTGGCGCGTGTCGGGCTGCAGCCGGGTCTCGCCCAGCAGCGGCCACCAGTCCGCCGGCGCGTCGTCGTCGGAGGCGCAGGCGTCCAGAGAGCAGCCGGTGGGCGCGTTGCCCCGGTAGTGCGTCGTGTCGACCTCAACGCGCCGTACCCGGCCCGCCGCCATGAGGCG
This sequence comes from Actinomycetota bacterium, assembly GCA_019347785.1. Classification (GTDB taxonomy): domain Bacteria; phylum Actinomycetota; class Nitriliruptoria; order Euzebyales; family Egibacteraceae; genus JAHWKQ01. The sequence continues at coordinate 5,364 of JAHWKQ010000038.1, read as the reverse complement.
GACGACCGCCCAGTCGTGGCCGGAGTCGCGGCGCCGGCGGGTCTCCCAGCCGTCGCCCATGGACCCCGGGGGCCCCGGCATGGTCAGGTGGTGGTGGGAGGCGAAGGTGCTGTCGCTGCAGTCGGTCACGACGGCGCCGTTGGCGACGGCGGCCAGGTCCAGGGGCATCCCGGCGGCCGCGTGGGGGTCGGGCACGACCTCGCCGGGGACGCGCAGCCGGGCCACGCCGCCGTCGGGATGGATCCCCAGGCGCAGGTGGGTGACCCGCACGTGCGCATCCACGGGAAAGCGGTTGCGCGCGTCGCCGCGCAGCGACGAGCGTGCCAGCAGCGTTACCCACTCCACGGACGGGTCGGCCAGATCCTCGGGCGCCGGATGGCCCTCGAGCGCGCAGCCGTCCAGCGAGCACGCCTGCGGGTGGTTGCCGCTGAAGTGCGTCGTGTCGACGACGACGCCGCGGACGATCCCGGGCGCGCCGAGCCGCACGATGCACCAGTCATGGCCGGAGTCCCGGCGCCGGCGGGTCTCCCAGCCGTCCATCCACTGGCCGCGCCAGGTGTACTCGCCCGGCCGGCGGACGGGGGGCGCCGGGTCCAGCAGGCTCTCCTTGGGAGCGAAGAACTCGTCGCTGGCCGCCACGACCGACCCGCCCAGCGCCCTGGCGGCCAGGTCCACGAGCCGCCCGTCCCACACGCCGGTCACGCCGCGCGCTCCAGCAGGCGGCCCGCCGGCCGGGGACCCACCGGGCGACCGCGCAGCCAGGTGCGCTCCACCACGCCGTGCAGCGACATCCCGGCGTAGGGGGTCAGCGGGTGGCGGTGGTGCAGCTTGGTGGGGTCGACGGTGAAGGTGGCGTCCGGGTCCCACACGACCAGGTCGGCGTCGCGGCCCTGCGCGATCGCCCCCTTGGCCGGCAGCCCGGCCAGCCGGGCCGGCGCGGCGGACATCCACTCGCACACGTCCGCGGGCGTGAAGCCGCGCTCGCGCGCGGCGGTCCACACCACCGGCAGGCCGAGCTGGAGGGAGGAGATCCCGCCCCACGCCAGCCCGAAGTCGGGCTCCTTGAGCCGCGGCGGACACGGGGAGTGATCGGACACGACGAGGCCGATCGCGCCGTCGGCCAGCGCGGCCCACAGACGCTCCCGGTTGGCGGCCTCCCGGATGGGCGGGGCGCACTTGAACTGCGTCGCGCCGTCGGGGACGTCCTCGGCGGCCAGCGCCAGGTAGTGCGGGCACGTCTCGGCGGTGACGGGCAGGCCGTGCGAGCGGGCGTGCCGCAGCGGCTCCGCCGCGCCCGCGGACGACACGTGCACCACGTGCACGCGGGCCCCGAGCTCGGCGCTGAGGTCCGCGAGCAGCCGCACGGCCCGGTCCTCGGCGGCCGGCGGCCGCGAGTCCAGCCAGCCGCGGTGGGCCGGGCCATGGGGGGCGGGCGCCGCCGCCAGCGGGCCGGGCAGCTCGGCGTGCACCAGGGCCAGGGCTCCCAGCCGGGCCAGCTCGGTCAGCGCCTCGCGCAGGCCGCCGAGGTCCACCGGCGGGAACTCGTCGACGCCCGGGTCGCTCAGGAAGGCCTTGAAGCCCAGGACGCCGGCGTCGTGCAGGCCCGCGAGCTGCGGCGTGTTGCCCGGCACCACACCGCCCCAGAAGCCCACGTCGACGAAGCAGCGGCCCCTGGCGCTGCGCCGCTTGTGCGCCAGCGCTTCCGGCGTGGTGGTGGGCGGCAGGCTGTTCAGCGGCATGTCCACGATGGTCGTCACACCCCCTGCGGCCGCGGCCCGGGTGGCGCTGGCGAACCCCTCCCAGTGGGTGCGCCCGGGCTCGTCGCAGTGCACGTGGGTGTCGACGAGTCCGGGGCTGACCACCGCGTCTCCCACGTCGACGACGGGTCCTCCGGCCCCGCCCGCGGGGTCGTCCACGCCGCTGATCCGGCCGCCGGCGACCCGCACGCTGGCCGGCCCCAACCCCTCGGGCGTCACGACGCGCCGCCCGCGGACCGTGAACCGGGCGGGGCTCACGTACCGTCGGCGCCGGAACCGGCCGCGAGCGCGATGTGCTCGGGACGGATGGGCACCCGCCTCAGCTCCAGGCCGGTCGCGTCGCGGACGGCGGCGACGACCGCGGCGGTGGACGAGATCGTCGGTGGCTCCCCGACCCCCTTGGCGCCGAAGGGCGCGCCCGGCTCGGGCTGCTCGACGAGGGTCGCGGCGACCTCGGGCATGTCCAGCGCCGTGGGGATCAGGTAGTCGACGAACGAGGCGTTGCGCACCCGGCCGTCGTCCATCACGACCTCCTCCATCACCGCAAGGCCGACGCCCTGGGCGATGCCGCCCTCGATCTGCCCGGTGACCTGGACGGGGTTCAGGGCCCTGCCGACGTCCTGGCCCGTCGCGACCTGCAGGACCCGGATCAGCCCCAGCTCCTGGTCGACGTCGACGACGGCGCGGTGCGCGGCGAAGACGAAGGCGACGTGCGCGTCGCCCTGCCCGTCGGGGTCCAGCGGTGTCGTCGGTGCGTGGCGGTAGACGCTGACCTGCTCGACGGGCCGGCCGTCCAGCGCCTCCACCAGGGACAGCCGCAGGTCGCCCTCGACATGGGTCACCCATCCGTCCCGGACGACGAGCAGCTGGCGCCGGGCCCCCTCGACGTCGACGCCGTGCGCTCCGGCGACCCGCCGCAGGAGCGTCTCCTTCACCGCGTTGCACGCCGCCTGGACCGCGCCGCCGGTCATCCACGCCTGCCGGGAGGCGCTGGACGACCCGGCCGAGCCGATGCTCGTGTCGGCGGGGCGAAGGATCACCCGCTCCACGCCCAGCTCGGTCCGCACGACCTGCTGCGCCAGCGTCACGAGGCCCTGGCCGACTTCCGCGGCGGCGGAGTGCACGGTCGCGACAGGCTCGCCGTCGACACCCTCCTCCAGCCGGACCGACGCGGTCGCGTAGTCGTCGAAGCCCTCCGAGTACGCGACGTTCTTGAACCCCACCGCGAAGCCGACGCCGCGCCGCACGTCCCCGCGGCTGGCGGTCAGCCCCGTCCCGCCCGGCAGCAGGACCTCGGGCCGCCCGTCGGGGTCCGGCGGCAACGGATGGGCGCGGGCGGCTTCGATGACCTCGCGGACCGGGGCCGTCCCGCGGATGACCTGACCGGTGATCAGCGAGTCGCCGGGCGCCAGCGCGTTGCGCAGCCGCAGCTCGACGGGGTCGACGCCCAGAGCGGCGGCCAGCTTGTCCATCTGGGCCTCGTAGCCGAAGCACGCCTGCACGGCCCCGAAGCCGCGCATCGCGCCGCACGGTGGGTTGTTCGTCCGCACGACGTAGCCGTCGACCGTCGCGTTGGGCATCCGGTAGGGCCCGGCGGCGAAGCAGGAGGCGTTGGCGATCACCGCCGACGACGACGACGCGTATGCGCCGCCGTCCAGCACGATGCGCGCCTCCACCTTGACGAGGTCGCCGTCCGCGGTGGCGTGGTGGCGGTACCACAGGCGCCCCGGATGACGGTGCACATGGCCCAGGAACGACTCCTCGCGGGAGTACAGCATCTTCACCGGCCGGCCGGTCCTCAGCGCCAGCAGGCACACGTGCACCTGCAGGCTCACGTCTTCCCTGGCGCCGAAGGCGCCGCCCACACCGGAAAGCGTGAGGCGGACCTGCTCGGTCGGCAGCCCGAGACAGGCGGCGACCTGGTCCCGGTCGACGTGCAGCCACTGGGTGGAGATGTAAAGGTCGACGCCCCCGGCGTCGTCGGGGATGGCCAAGCCCGACTCCGGGCCCATGAACGCCTGATCCTGCATGCCCAGCTCGTAGGTGCCCTCGACGGTGACGTCGCCGCCGGCGTCGACGTCCCCGTGGCGGATCCGCAGGTGGCGCACGACGTTGCCGTCGGGGTGGATGGGATCGGCGTCGATCGCCGCCTCGGGGTCCAACAGCGGGTCCAGCTCGGCGTAGTCGACCTCGATGGCCTCGCACGCGCGCGCGGCGATCTCAGGATGGACGGCCGCCACGGCCGCAACCGGCTCGCCGTGGAAGCGCACGACGTCGTGGGCGAACACCGGCTGGTCGCGGTGCTCGAGGCCGAAGCAGGGGCTGCCCGGCACGTCGTCGGCCGTCACGACCGCGACCACGCCGTCGATGCGACGGGCACGCTCCACGTCGACCGACCGGATCCGGGCCGACGGGTGGGGGCTGCGCAGCGTGCGTCCCCACAGCATGTCGTCGGCCCACAGGTCCGAGGAGAATGCGAAGCTGCCGTCGACCTTCGGCGCGCCGTCGGGCCGGCGGGCGCTGTCGCCGACGCCGCCGGTGACCCGGCCGCGCTCGCGCGGGACCGTCCCGGTCCCCGTCGAGCTACGCACCGGCCCGCTCCCGCCGCACGACCCTGACCGCTTCCAGGATGCGCCCGTACCCGGTGCAGCGGCACAGGTTGCCCGAGATCGCCTCGCGGACCTCCAGCTCGGTGGGGTCGGGGTTGCGGTCGAGCAGGTCATGGACGGCGATGACCAGCCCCGGCGTGCAGAAGCCGCACTGCACCGCGCCGCTGTCGACGAAGCTGTGCTGGACGTCGGACAGCTCGTCCTCGCCGGCCAGGCCCTCCACGGTGACGATCCCGGCGTCGACGGCGTCGGCGGCCAGCACGCAGCACGCGCACACGAGCAGGCCATCGAGGAACACCGAGCAGGAGCCGCACTCGCCCTCCTCACAGGCGTTCTTGGACCCGGGCAGGCCCAGGCGCTCGCGAAGGACCCACAGCAGGCTCTCGCCGAGCCAGCCGGCCGGGACCGACGCGGAGCGGCCGTTCACCGTCAGCGTGTAGCTCTCGGACTCCCCGCCGAGCGCGCCGAGGGCGTCTGCCGGGCCGGAGGGCGGATCGGCTGGTCCGTCGACGTCGCTCACGACCGCAGGCTCCTCTCCAGGAGGCGGCGGGCCAGGACGCCGGCGCTGTGCCGCCGGTACCGGGCGGTGCCGCGCTGGTCCGTGATGGGGTCGGTCGCCTCCGCGGCGAGCTCGCCGAACCGGCGCACGGCGTCCGGTGACGCCCGCGGACCGTCCCAGTCGATCTCGCCGGATATGAAGTCCTCGGCCGCCCGCGGGCGCAGCGGGACGGCCGCGACGGACCCCAGCCCGCAGCGCGCGCGCCGGGCGTCGAGGTCGAGCACGAGCGCGCAGCAGGCGACCGAGATGACCATCGCGTTGCGCGGGCCGATCTTGGCGAAATGCTGCGGTCCGCGCACCCGTGGCATGCGCAGCTCGGTGATGAGCTACCCGGGGCGGATCGTGGTCTGCTTCGGACCCGTCACCAAGACGGTGAGCGCGACGGGCCTCGCCCCGTCCCCGACCCGCAGGGCGACGGTGGCGTCCAACGCGGCGAGGA
>JAHWKQ010000216.1 GCA_019347785.1 Actinomycetota bacterium | reverse complement strand
GGTCAGCATGTCGATGACCAGGGAGGCCGAGTCCGACGAGGTGACGAAGAAGATGCGAAAGAGGACAAACAATCGCGACGCCCCACCGCCGCAGGAGGCGATCCCGCCGTTGCCTCCACCCTCGCCTGATGATGGGTGAACAGCTTGCGAGTAGCGCGTGCTCCCCTCTCCGGGGCGAGCGTGCCGGGGCGTGGAGGTCCGGACACCTGGTCGCCCCAGCGGGCAGGGGGTTATAAGAGTTGGGCTTCTTGCAAATCGTGTTGCGGCTCACAAGACCCGCTCGCCGCGGTCGTGGTGCGGGTCGGTCAGCCCGCGCCCAGCTGGGGGTACAGCGGGTAGGCGGCCATCAGCGCGCGCGTGCGGTCCAGCAGCTCACCGCGGCGACGGTCGAAGTCGGGCCCCAGCGCCCCGGCGATGACACGGCCGACTTCGCGCAGGTCGTCCTCCACCAGGCCCCTGGTCGTCAGTGCGGGCGTGCCGATCCGCAGGCCCGACGGGTTCATGGGAGGGCGCTCGTCGAACGGGATGGCGTTGCGGTTCACCGTGATGCCCACCGCCTCCAGATGCTGCTCGGCCGTCTTGCCGTCCAGCCCGGTGGACGTCAGGTCGACGAGCACCAGGTGCACATCAGTGCCGCCGGTGAGCACGTCGACGCCCCGGGCGACGAGCTCGGCGGCCAGCGCCCGCGCGTTGGCCACGGTCTGCCGCTGACGGGCCCGGAACCCCTCCGTGCCGGCGATGCCAAGCGCCACCGCCTTCGCGGCGATGACGTGCATGAGCGGCCCGCCCTGCTGGCCGGGGAAGACCGCGCTGTCGACCTTCTTCGCGTGCTCGTCGCGGCAGATGATCATGCCGCTGCGGGGCCCGCACAGGGTCTTGTGGATGGTCGTGGTCACCACGTCGGAGTGCGGCACGGGGCTGGGGTGCTCGCCCGCGGCGACGAGTCCCGCAAAGTGAGCCATGTCGACCATGAGAGCGGCGCCGACGTCGTCGGCGATCCGGCGGAACTCGGCGAAGTCCAGCCACCGTGGGTACGCCGACCAGCCCGCCACGATCACCTTCGGGCGGTGCTCATGCGCGAGTCGCTCCACCTCTTCCATGTCGACGCGCAGGTCGTCGCGGCGGACGTGGTAGGCGACCGCGTCGTACAGGCGCCCCGACACGTTCAGGCGCATGCCGTGGGTCAGGTGCCCGCCATGGTCCAGGGCCATCCCCAGGAACGTGTCACCGGGGGACATCAGGGCCATGTACGCGGCGTTGTTGGCCTGCGCGCCGGCGTGCGGCTGCACGTTGGCGTGCTGCCCGCCGAACAGCGCCAGGCAGCGCTCGATGGCCAGCCGCTCGGCGACGTCGACCTCTTCGCAGCCCCCGTAGTAGCGCCGCCCGGGGTACCCCTCGGCGTACTTGTTCGTCAGCACCGAGCCGACGGCGTCGAGGACCGCCTGCGGCACGAAGTTCTCCGAGGCGATCATCTCCAGCGTGTCGCGCTGGCGGATCAGCTCCCGCCCCAGGACCTCGGCGATCTGCGGATCCACCTCGGCCAGCGGCGCCGTGAGCAGCGGGTCGGTGGTGGTCGAGGTGGTCTGTTCCATTCCGTCTCCGTCCGGTTCCCCGCCCCCACCGTCGACTGAACACCAGCGTCGTATTGTCGACGCGAGGCTTCAGTCGATGGCGGGCACGGTGGGTCAGCCGCCGATGTAGGACATCTCGACCCGCGGCACGGCGGCCGTCGCCGCGGAACGTAGCTCCGAGTAGCGGTCGACGCGCCCGAGCCACGAGCCGCCGATGGCCGCGGCGAGCTCGTCGTCGCCCGCCCCGCCGCGCAGCAGGCCTCGCAGGTCCCGGCCGCCGGCGGCGAACAGGCACGTGTACAGCTCCCCGATCGCCGACAGCCGCGCCCGGGTGCACGTGCGGCAGAAGGGCCGTGTCACCGACGAGACGATGCCGATCTCCCCGCCCCCGTCGCGGTAGCGGTAGCGGGTGGCCACCTCGCCGGTGTAGTTGGGGTCGAGCGGCTCGAGCGGGAAGACGGCGTCGATGCGCCGCACGACCTCGACGGCCGGCACCACCTCGTCGAGCCGCCAGCCGTTGGTGGTCCCCACGTCCATGTACTCGATGAAGCGGGCGACCAGGCCCCCCTCGCGCGCGTACCGCGCCAGCGCCACGACGCCGTCGTCGTTGACGCCGCGCTTGACGACGGCGTTGAGCTTGATGGTCTCGAAGCCGGCCTCGCGGGCCGCCTCGATGCCGTCGAGCACCCGGGCCAGCGGCACGTCGACGTCGGCCATCGACGAGAAGACCTGCTCGTCGACCGAGTCGAGGCTCACCGTCACCCGCCCCAGGCCCGCCGCCCGCAGCGCCGGCGCCTTGCGCGGCAGCAGCGAGCCGTTCGTCGTCAGGGCGATGTCGTCGACGCCCTCCACCGCGGCGAGCATGGCGACGAGCCGCTCGATGTCGCGCCTGACCAGCGGCTCGCCACCGGTCAGCCGGACCTTGCGCACGCCGTGGCGCGCGAAGGCCCGCACGACGCGGGTGATCTCCTCGAACGTCAGCAGCTCCTCGCGGTCGAGGAACGCGAAGTCCGCGCCGAATGCCTCCCGCGGCATGCAGTAGGTGCAGCGGAAGTTGCAGCGGTCGGTGACCGAGACGCGCAGGTCGCGCAGCGGTCGGTCGAGGCGGTCCACGACGCCCATGCGGCGCCAGCCTACGACCGGGGCGCCCGGCGGGCCACCGCGCGGGCCTGCGCCTCGAGCTCGTCGAACAGCGCGCCGGCCCGCTCGCGCAGCTCACCCAGCGTCCCGTCGTTGCGCACGACGTGGGTGGCCACGGACAGCCGCCGCTCGTCGTCGGCCTGCGCGTCGACGCGGGCCTCGGCCTCGGACGGGCTCAGGCCCCGTCGCTCGACCAGGCGTCGGACCTGGGCGGCGCGGGGGGTGGTGACCACGACGACCGCCTGGCAGGCGCGATCCTGGCCGGTCTCGACCAGCAGCGGCACCGACAGGACGACCACCCCGTCGAACGGCACCAGCGCCTCGAGGCGCTCTGCGATGCCGGCGAACACCGCCGGGTGGGTCAGCTCGTTGAGGAGGGTGCGCCTCGCCGGGTCGGAGAACCCGAGGCGCCGCAGGGCGGCCCGGTCGCGGTCGCTGGCGGCGCCGAGCCCCTCGTCGCCGCAGTGGGCGCGGGCGTTGTGCCTCGGCGGGGTCGCCGGCCGCGGGCGGGCGGGCGGCGCGGGGTCG
>JAHWKQ010000037.1 GCA_019347785.1 Actinomycetota bacterium | reverse complement strand
GCGGCCGCAGCACCGGGGCCGTTCGGCGGAGGGAGCCCGACCCGACGTGGCTCAAGCCGGCCCCGGTCGCCTCCGATGCACTTGTCATGCCCGTCGCACTCGTGCTCGCTGACGCGGACCCCGCCCGAGCTCGCGCCGAGGCCGTCCTACGCGCCGCCCCCGGCGAGTGGTCCGCCCGCCACGTCCGCGGCCCCGAGGAGCTGCGGCCCGCCCTGGCCACCGGCCGCTGCGACGTCGTCGTCGCCGCCGACCGACGGGTGACGGCGGCGTACAGGGCCGTGAAGCGCATCCGCCCGGACCTGCCCTTCCTGTTCGACGCGGTTGTCCCCGCCGGGCCCGGGCGCGTCGCGCTTCTGGCGGCCGGCGCCCGCGACGTCGACCTCGGGGACGCCGAGGCGGCCGCGGCGGTCCTGCAGGCCGTGGTCGGCACGGCGGCGGCCCGCCACCGCCGCGGGGAGAGCCGGCCATCGCGGACGTCCCGTGACAGCGTGACCGGCCTGGCGGACGGACGAGCGGTGGGCCAACGGGTCGACCGGGCGATCGCACGGGCCCGCCGCCACGCGCTGCAGGTTGCGCTGGTCCACGTCGACGTGGAGGGGCTGGACGACACCGACGAGGGAGGGACCGCGGCCGGGCAGCTCGCTCGCAGGGTGGCCGGGCGCATGGAGGAGGTCGTGCGCGCCACCGACGTCATCGGGCGGGAGTCGGGCGGCTGCTTCGTGGTGCTGCTCGCCGACGTCGACGGCGACGCCAGCGTCGCCACCGCCCGCGTCGCCGGGGCGCTGCGCTCCAGGCTGGGCGAGCCGTTCGGGCTCCACGGGCGGGAGCACCGCCCGGCCGTCCGGGTGGGGGTCGCCTGCTGGCCGCGCGATGCCGCGCACGGCTCCGAGCTCGCGCCGGCCGCGCGCGCCGCCGCGCACGGCGACGACACGGCCAGCGTGACCACCCTGCCGTCGAGGACCAGGGCCCCGGCCCCGGCGGTGGAGCGGGCCGAGCGGGCCGCGCTCGACCGCCTCCTCGATGACCGGGCGGTCACCCCGGTCTTCCAGCCGATCGTCGACCTCGACACCGGCGAGACGGTGGGGTACGAGTCGCTGGCCCGCGGGCCCCGCGGCACCCTGCTGGAGCGCCCCGACCGGCTGTTCGCGCTGGCCCGCCGCGTCGGGCGGCTGGACGAGCTCGACTGGCTGTGCCGGGTCAGCGCCCTGCGAGCCGCGGCGGCGGCGGGCCTGCGGTCCCCGGCCACGCTGTTCGTCAACGTCGAGCCGGCCACGCTCGCCACCCCGTGCCCCCCGGGGCTGCGCGACGACTGGAGGCGGGGCGCGCCGGGCCTGGGTATCGTCCTGGAGATCACCGAGCGGGCGGTCACGGCACGGCCGGCCGAGCTGTTGGGCGTCGTCGCGGAGGTGCGCCGGCGCGGCTGGGGCCTCGCCCTGGACGACATCGGCGCGGACACCCGCTCGCTGGCCCTGCTGCCATTCGTGCGGCCCGATGTCGTGAAGTTGGACCTGCGGCTGCTGCGCGAGCAGACGACGGCGGGGACCGCCGGCATCGTCAACGCCGTCGGCGCCCACGCCGAGCGCACCGGCGCGCTCGTGCTGGCCGAGGGCATCGAGACCCGCGAGCAGGCCGACCTGGCCCGCGCGATGGGCGCGCGGCTCGGGCAGGGCTGGCTGTTCGGCCACCCGGGGCCGCTGCCGTCACCTCCGCCGACGCCCGCGCGGACGCTGCCCCTGGCCGGGGCGCCCGAGCCCCCGACCGGGGACACCCCCTACACCGTCGTCGCCTCCCGGCGTCCGGCGCGCCGGGCCGACAAGGGCCTGCTGCTGACGATCAGCAGGGCGCTGGAGTCCCAGGCCGCGGGCCTGGGCGCCACCGGCGTCCTGATGGCCGCCTTCCAGGACGTCCGCCGCTTCGGCGCCGCCTCACGGGCGCACTACCGGGAGATGGCCCGCCGCGCCGCACTCGTCGCCGTCTTCGGCCTCGGCATGGACGCCCACCCCCTGCGCGGCGTCCGGGGTGCGGCCCTGGCCGCCGACGACGCCCTGGCCGGCGAGTGGAGCGTGGTCGTCGTGGGCCCGCACTTCGCCGCCGCGCTGGCCGCCGTCGACCTCGGCGACGACGGACCGGACGAGCACCGCCGGTTCGACTTCACGATGACCTACGAGCGCGACCTGGTGCTGGCCGCCGCCGAGACGCTGCTGGCACGCGTGCGGGACCGCCCCGCGGGGACCTCGGCGGTCCCGGGCGACGCGGCCCCGCCCGCGGCGGCGGCTCAGGCCGGGACGCGGTCGGCGCGCGTGTAGACGTTCATCCGCTCGCCCCGCAGGAACCCCACCAGGGTCATGCCGGACGACTCGGCCAGGGCCACGGCCAGGCTCGAGGGGGCGGACACGGCGGCCACCATCGGCACATGGGCGGCCAGCGCCTTCTGCACGATCTCGAAGGCGACCCGCCCCGACACCATCAGCGCGTGGCCGCCCAGCGGCAGCAGCCCCTGCAGGGCCGCCCAGCCGACGACCTTGTCGACGGCGTTGTGCCTGCCGACGTCCTCGCGCAGGCAGCGCAGCCCGCCGCCGGCGTCGAACAGCGCAGCGGCGTGCAGGCCGCCGGTGCGGTCGAACACGCGCTGCGCCGAGCGGATGTGGCCGGGCAGGGAGCGCACCACGCCCACCGGCATCCGCAGGGGGTCGGCGGCGACGTCCGGCACGCGCTTGCGGACCGCGTCGATGCTGGCCGTGCCGCACAGCCCGCAGGACGAGGCGGTGTAGACGTTGCGGCGCAGCGAGGCCGCGACCGGGGCAGGGGAGCGGCGACCGACGTCGACGACGTTGTACGTGTTCGCCTCGGCGGGCTCCGGCGACGCGCCGGCGCAGTAGCGGACCGTCGCCACCTCGCCGGGCGCCTCGAGGATGCCCTCGGTCAGGCAGAAGCCCACGGCGAGCTCGAAGTCGTCACCGGGCGTGCGCATCGTGACCGAGACGGCCTCGCCGTCCACGCGGATCTCCATCGGCTCCTCGACGGCCAGCGCGTCGACGCGCTCGCGTCGACGGTCGGCGTCGACGGTCACCACCGGGCGCGAGGCGACCACCCGACCGCTCACCGCGCACCCGGCCCGTCGCGCTCCATCTGTCCGACGGTATCGGTCAGGGCCCGGATGCGGGCCGTCCGCTGCGACGCGTCCGCCGACGCCAGCGCCCGACCGGCCACGTAGCAGGCCAGAGGGGCGTACCGGCGCTCGAAGCGGTGCGCGACCACGCGGGCCAGCCGCAGCAGGGCGTCGGCCTCCTCGGCATCCAGCGGCGGCGTCCCGCCCCGCTCCGCCAGCGCGGCGAAGAAGCCCGTCGTCTCCGTCATGGCCCGACCCTACCGTGGTTACGGGAAGAGGCGCTCCACGACCCAGTCGCCTGCGCCGCCGCGACGGTAGCGGAAACGGTCGTGTAGCCGGTTCGCCCGCCCCTGCCAGAACTCGACCTCCGCCGGGACGACCGCGTAGCCGCCCCAGAACGGCGGGCGCGGCACCGGCCCGCCCGCGAACCGCTCGCGCGCCTCGCGCAGCCGCTCCTCCAGCTCGCCGCGGCCCGGGAGAACCTCGCTCTGACGGGAGGCCCACGCCCCCAGCTGGCTTCCGCGCGGACGCGAGGCGAAGTAGCCGTCGGACTCGTCCTCGGGCAGGCGTGACACCCGGCCCCGGACGCACACCTGCCGCCGCGGCGCGTCCCAGAGGAACACGAGCGCCGCGCGCGGGTCGGCGGCCAGCTCCCGCCCCTTGCGGCTGGCGTGGTGGGTGTAGAAGGCGAAGCCACGGGGGCCGACGCCCTTGAGCAGCACGGTGCGCGCCGACGGGGACCCGTCGGGTGCCACCGTCGCCAGCGTCATGGCGTCCGGCTCGGTCAGGCCGGCCCGCGTCGCGTCGGCGTACCAGCGGCGGAACTGCTCGACGGGATCGGGGTCCAGGTCGGTCCTGCGCAGCTCGGCGGCCACGACCGGCGCTACAGCCGGCCGATGAGGTCGCGGGGCGCGTCGACGATGTCGCTGGCGCCGAAGCCGCGCAGGCGGTCGTCGCCGAAGCCGCCGCAGCGGACCCCGACCATGCCCGCCCCCACCCGGGCCGCGGCGTCGGCGTCCCAGGGGCTGTCTCCGATCAGCACCGCCCGCTCGGAGGGGATGTCGAGCTGCTCGCACGCCGCGAGCAGGACGTCGGGGGCCGGCTTGGGGGCGCCCACGCTGTCCGCGCCCGCCGCGGGCAGGTCGTCGCGGCCCAGGGCCGCCAGCAGCGCCTCGCCCTCCGCTCCCGTCGCCGACGTCGCCAGGGCGAACGGCACGCCCCGACGCTCCAGGTCGTCGATCAGCGCGAGGGCGCCGTCGGTGGCGCGCAGGCGGTCGGCGGCGTCGAGGAAACGGCGCGTGTGGTCATCGGAGATGTCCCCGGCCTCGGGCACGTGGCGGCCCAGCAGGCGGGGGACGAGGCGGTCGCCGCCCATGCCCAGCGAGCCGTGGATGCGCCAGTGCGCGACCTCGTAGCCGGCGGCGGCGAACGCCGCGTCCCAGGCCAGCACGTGCAGATAGGAGGAGTCGACGAGTGTGCCGTCCAGATCGAGCAGGACCGCGAGTTGGGTGTGCGAGGCCATGACGGGCGTGTGCCCGCACGACCGACGCGCGAATCACCTTCGGGAAGTCCTTCGTAGAGGCGGGCCCGTGTGCCATTGTTGTCCTGATCGGTCGACGGGTGGAGGCGTGATGGCACAGCGGGAGAGCGACGGGGAGCGGGTTCGCGACGAGGATCTCGTCGACGTCCCGCAGATGGGCGATCGCACCGAGCCCCCGCGCGTCTCACAGCGGGCCAGGATCGGGCGCTTCCTCGGACCGGCACTGGGCCTGCTGGCCTACCTGGCGATCCCCAGCGGCGCGGGGGGTCTCGGCAGCAGCGGCCGGGCGACCGTGGCCGTCGCCGTGATCATGGCCACCTGGTGGGTGACCGAGGCGCTGCCCATCGCCGCGACCGCACTGCTGCCCATCGTGCTGTTCCCGCTGACCGGCGTGCTCGGCATCGAGGAAGCCACGGCGCCCTACGCCAACGAGCTGATTTTTCTGTTCATGGGCGGCTTCATGATCGCGCTGGCGATGCAGCGCTGGGGCCTGCACCGGCGTATCGCGCTGGTGACCGTGCGGACGGTCGGCACGTCCCCGGTGCGGATCGTCGGCGGCTTCATGCTGGCGACCGCGTTCCTCAGCATGTGGGTGAGCAACACCGCGACCACCGTGATGATGCTGCCGATCGGCGTGTCGGTGCTCCAGCTCGTCTTCGACCGGCTGGAGGGCGGGGAAGGCTCCGGGGGCGACCTCACCGGCCGCGGGGCGACGAGGTTCGCGACGTGCCTCATGCTCGCGATCGCCTATTCCGCCAGCATCGGCTCGCTGGCGACGATCATCGGCACCCCGCCGAACACCTTCGTGGTGGCGTTCCTGCAGCAGGAGGCCGGGGTGAGCATCGGCTTCGGCCAGTGGATGCTGTTCGGCCTGCCGCTGGCCGCCGTGTTCCTGGTGATCGGGTGGGTGATGCTGACCCGTTTCCTGTACCCGCCGGACATCGACGAGGTCCCCGGCGGCCGGGAGATGATCCAGGGGGAGCTCGACGAGATCGGGCCGATGAGCCGGGGTGAGAAGATCGTGGGCGTCGTGTTCGCGATGACCGCGGTGCTGTGGATCTTCCGCTCGCTCATCGCGGGGTCCTCGCTCATCGCGTCGTTCTGGCCGAGCATCCGCTTCCTGGATGACTCGAGCATCGCGATCGCCGCGGCCCTCGCCTTGTTCGCGATCCCCGTCGACCGCCGCCACGGTGCGTTCGCGCTCGACTGGAGGACGGCGGTCCAGCTGCCCTGGGGGGTGCTGCTGCTGTTCGGCGGCGGGTTGAGCCTGGCGGCGGCCGTGACCGAGACGGGCGTGGACGTCTACATCGGTGAGCAGGTCGGCGCCCTGGGGGCCCTTCCCACCCTGCTGCTCATCGCGCTGGTCGTGGCCATCGTCATCTTCCTCACCGAGTTCACGAGCAACACGGCCACCACGGCGGCGGTCGTGCCGATCATGGCCGGCGTCGCCGGCGGCCTCGGCTACGGCCCCGTGGCCCTCGTCGTCCCGGCCGCGCTGGCCGCGACGTGCGCCTTCATGCTGCCGGTGGCCACGCCGCCGAACGCGCTGGTGTTCGGGGCGGGCCACATCACGATCCCGCAGATGGTCCGGGCGGGGATCTGGCTCAACCTCATCGGCATCGTGCTGGTGACCCTGTGCATGTACGCGCTGGGCTTCACCGTCCTGGGCGTCGAGCTGTCCTAGGCGGTCCCGTCGCCGTGGGCGACGTGCGAGCCGACGCGGAGCGCTGGCTCGCCGAGGACCCCGACCCGGAGACGCGGGCGGAGCTGCGGACGCTGCTCGACGGCGGCGACGCCCAGGGCCTGGCCGACCGCTTCGGCACGCGGCTGCGGTTCGGCACCGCCGGCATCCGCGGTCCCCTGGGCGCGGGCCCCAACCGCATGAACCGGGCCGTCGTGCGCCGCGTCACCGCGGGCCTGGCGGCCCGGCTTGGGGTCGAGGTCGCCGCCGGCGGCCGCGTCGTCGTGGGCGGCGACGCCCGGCACGGCTCGGCGGCGTTCGTGGACGAGGCGACCGCCGTGCTGATCGGCGCCGGCTTCGAGGTCCACCGCTTCGGCCGGCCCGTGCCCACCCCGCTGGTCGCCTTCGCGGTCCGCCACCTGGGCGCCGTCGCGGGCGTGCAGATCACCGCCAGCCACAACCCGCCCGGCGACAACGGCTACAAGGTCTACTGGTCCGACGGCGCGCAGATCGCACCGCCGCTGGACGACGAGATCGCTGCGGCCGTCGACGCCGTCGGGCCGCTGTCCCGGGTGGCGCTGGGCGACCCGAGCGTCGCGCGACAGCCGGGTGACGAGGTGCGCGAGGCGTATCTGCGGGCGGCCCTGGACCACCAGCGGCACCCGGACGAGCGGCGGCTGGGGCTGGTCTACACCCCGCTGCACGGGGTTGCCGGCGGGCTGCTGACCGAGCTGCTGCGCCGGGCTGGATTCACGGGCGTGCACACGGTCGCCCGCCAGGCCGAGCCGGACCCGGACTTTCCGACCGTGGGGTTCCCCAACCCCCAGGAGCCCGGCGCGCTGGACCTGGCCGTGGAGCTGGCCACCGAGCGCCGGGCGGACCTGCTGGTGGCAAACGACCCGGACGGCGACCGCATCGCGCTGGCGGTGCCGGCCGGCTCGTCTTCGGCCGACGGCCCCCCGTGGCATGCGCTGTCGGGGGACGAGGCCGGTTGCCTGCTGGCCGACCACCTGCTGGCCTCCTGCGGCGGGGGCCCGGGATGCGTCGTGGCCACGACCGTCGTGTCCTCCCGCCTGCTGCGGCGGATCGCCGCCGCCCACCGGGCCCGCTACGCCGAGACCCTCACGGGCTTCAAGTGGCTGGCGCGGGTCGCCGCCGACGCCGAGGCCGACGGCCGTCGCCTGGTCTGCGCCTACGAGGAGGCGCTGGGGATCATGGTCGGCACGGCGGTGCGCGACAAGGACGGCATCAGCGCCGCCCTGGTGGCCGCCGACCTCGCCGCGCACCTGCGCGCCGAGGGGCGCACCGTCGTCGACGCGCTGGACGACCTGGCCCGCCGCCACGGCGTCCACGCCACCGCCGGGCGGGCCCTGCGCCTGGAGGGGGGCGACGACCCGGCCCGGGCGGCGCTGCGCCGGCTGCGGGAACAGCCGCCCGACCACGTCGACGGCGTCGGCGTCGTGCGGTTCGCCGACCACGAGGCCGGGGTCGTGGTCGGCGCCGACGGGCGAAGAGAGCCGCTGGACACTCCGGCGACCCCGCTGGTCGGCCTCGTGCTGGACGACCGGACCCGCCTGCTGGTGCGCCCCAGCGGCACGGAGCCGCTGCTCAAGCTCTACGCCGAGGCGATCGAGCCGGTCGACGACGATCTCGCCGCCTCCCGGCGGCGCGCCGACCGCCGGCTGCGCTCGCGCCTGGACGCCTTCGTCGGCCTGGCGCTGGGCGACCCTCCCCACGGCGACCCTCCCCACAGCCGAGGTTGAACCCTGCGCGACACAGTCGTCGCGCGAGGTTCAACCCCGGTGACCGGTGCCCGTCGCGCCCTGGCCCAGCAGGACGCGCAACTGTGTCGCGAGTCGGTCGCAGCCCGCCTCGCCGTCAGCCGCCGACACCCGCAGCACGGTCCAGCCCAGGGCGGCGATGGCGTTCTGCCGCGCGTGGTCACGGCGCAGGTCGTCGGGTGTGCGGTGCCAGGCGAAGCCGTCAACCTCAACGGCGATCTTGGCATGGGGATAGGCGATGTCCAGGTTCGCGACGAGGCGCCCACCACGGTCCCGCATCGGGTGGATGCCTGGAGCGGGCGCCAAGCCCCGGGCGACCAGCCGGGAGCGCACCGTCCGCTCCAGCGGCGAGTCCGTGCGGCCCTGACCCGCCAGCTGCCGCAGCACCCGGCCCAGGCGGGCCACCCCCGGCCGCGCCCCCAGCGCGGCCCGCCGCTCGGCGACGGCGTGCAGCGTGGTGAGCCTTCGCTGCACGGCGGTCGCGACCGCCTCCCGCAGGTCGGCGTCGCCGGCCCGCACCGCCAGGTCACACAGCGTCCGCGTGGGAGAGGTGACCACCACCCCCCGCGCCCGGGCGGCGTCACGGTCCCGCAGCGTCGACGTTCTCAGCGCGCGGACGCCGTGCAGGCGCGGGGCCTTGCGGTCGGCGGGGACGACGAGGTCCACCGGCCAGGGACGCGCGTCGATCAGCCCCCACAGCGCCGCCGCGGTACGGGCGGCGACCAGGGAGCGCGGACCGGCCGCCAGCACGGCCGCGATGGCCGCCCGCTCCAGGTTCGGCGTCGAGCCCGGCAGGCCGTAGACCCCGCGGTGCAGACGTTCCCAGCCGCCCGAGGCGGCCCGCCGCTGCACGGTGCGCCGGCACAGGCCCAACCGGGCCGCCTGGCCCAGCGTCACGACGCCATGCTGACGGCGGCCCAGCACGGTCAGCCGTTCCCAGGGCCCCATGCGGCCACCATCGCCAACCGCCACAGGTGTGTCGTTCCCAGAGCCGCGCCACCTGTGGACGACCCGCCGCCCGCTGGCGCTGAACCTTCGGCGACACAGTTGTCGCGAAGGGTTCAACCTCGGGGTGGGAGCCGGGTCAGTAGCCCATATCGGGCGGGCGCAGCTCCCACTCGGGTGGGCCGATGCGCAGCACGTCGACGGGCTCGCCGCCTTCGAGGTGGTCCATGATCGCCGGCACGTCCGCCTCGGTCACACCGCCGTAGTGGACGTCATCGGGGTAGACGGCGACGACGGGACCGACCATGCAGGCCTCCAGGCAGCCGCAGGCCACCACCTTGACGCCGGTCGCCAGCCGGCGTCCCTGTTCCTCGCGCAGCGCGTTGAAGACGTCGGCGCCGCCGTTGGCGTTGCAGCTGGGCCGAGGATGGCTGGGGTCGCGCTCGTTGATGCAGACGAACACGAAGCGATCTGGCATCGGCATGTGCGCTCCTTGCCCGGGACGAGCCCCTAACCTTACGGGCCGAACCAATCACGGTGGCTCGGGGCGGACCACCTCGGGACGGCGGGGACGGGACGAGGAAGCGGCGTGGACCTGGGACTGGACGGCAGGGTGGCGCTGGTGGCCGGCGCCAGCAGCGGGCTCGGGCTCGCGGTGGCCACGGCGCTGGCCGCCGAGGGCGCCCACGTCGCGATCGGCGCCCGCACCGCCGAGCGGCTGCGCGCGGCCCGCGACGAGGTGGACGCGGCGGGGCGTGGGCGGGTCATGAGCACGGCGGTGGACGTCCGCGACACGGGCGCCGTCCGTGACTGGGTCGCCGAGGCCGCCGCGACCCTGGGGGGCCTGCATATCGTGGTGGCCAACGCGGGAGGACCGCCTCCGGGGCTGGCCACCGACTTCGACGTCGAGGACTACCGCGACGCCGTCGAGCTCAACATGCTGTCGTCGGTCGCCCTGACCCAGGCGGCGCTGCCGCACCTGCGGTCGGCCGGGTGGGGTCGCGTGCTGTTCGTCACGTCGGTGGCGGTCAAGGAGCCGATCCCGGACCTGGCCCTGTCCAACACCGCCCGCGCCGGGGTGCTCGGCTACGCCAAGTCGCTCGTCCACGCGCTCGGCGACGCCGGCATCACCGTCAACGTGCTGGCCCCGGGCCGCACGCGCACGGCCCGTCTGGAGCAGCTCGCCGGCGACGACACCGACGAGGGGCTGGCCCGCATGGCCGCGGACATCCCGCTCGGCAGGGTGGGGGAGCCCGCCGAGTTCGCGGCCGCGGCGGTCTTCCTGGCCAGCGGGCCCGCCTCCTACATCACGGGCGCGGTGCTGCCCGTCGACGGCGGCTCCTACGGGGGGCTGAGCTGACCCGCCGCTGACGCGGCCCGCCGGTCGCTCCACGCCCCGGGGACGGAGCGGCCCCATCCGGTCGCCGGCCACGGCTATCCTCGACAACCGCCCAGCGAGAGGGGTCATCGTGGCACAGGCGTCGCCAGGGCCGCTGCCGCTGCACCCCATGACCCTGGGGGACATCCTCGACGGCGCCTTCCGCATGTTCACGGCGAACTGGCGGACGATCCTGATCGTCGCCGGCAGCCTCATCGTCCCGGTGCAGGTGTTGTCGGCGTTCCTGCAGCGCGACGTGCTGAGCCTCGACTTGCTGCAGATGATGCGCGACCCCACCGCCGCGGACGTGCAGGCCATCGTCGGCGGCGACGCGGTCACCGACCTCGCGCTGGCGGGCGTGGCCGGGCTGGCCGCCGTGTTCGTGCTGCCGTTCGTCGCCGGCGCCGTCGCCAAGGTGGTCGGCGGGTCCTTCCTGGGCGAGCGGCCCGAGGCGGGCCCCGTGCTGCGGGCCGTGGGGCGCCGCTGGTGGTCGCTGGTGGTGTCCTTCGTGCTGGTCCACCTGCTGTACGGCCTGCCGTTCCTGCTGGCCCTGGGCGTGCTCGTCGCGGGCGCGGTCGCCGAGAGCGGCGGGGTGATCGCCGTCGGCGTGGTGCTGTTGCTGGCCGGCGGGCTGGGGGCCCTCGCGCTCATGGCGCTGTTCATGGCCGTCGCCCCCGCGGTCGTCGTCGAGAGCCTCGGCCCGTTGGCCGCGATGGGGCGCTCGTTCCGGCTGGTGCGGCCCCGGCTGTTCCCGGTGCTCGGGGTCGCCCTGGTCTCCGGCCTGCTCGCGAGCATCCTGGCCAACGTCCTGAGCGCCCCGTTCACGTGGCCGGGCTTCGCGGTCGGCTCGGAGGCGGCGTGGGTGCTGGTGGCCCTGGGCTCGGTCGTCGGCGGCCTGGTGACGACGCCGCTGGTGGCGATCGTCGCGACGCTTGTGTACTTCGACGCGCGCATCCGCCACGAGGCCCTGGACCTGGAGGTCATGGCCGCGGAGCTCCAGGCGCGGTGACCTCCCTGATCGACCCGCCGTCGCAGGGGGCCGACCCGGAGCGCGTGCGACGGATCGTCGACGCCATCCTGTCGCGCCCGGAGTACGCGGCCACGGAGCCGTCGCTGGTCGACCGCGCCCGCCTGTGGGTGCTGGAAAGCCTCGGGCGCCTGCTCGACCTGCTGTTCTCCGGCGGCCGGGCGTCGCTGCTCGGCACGGTGGTGCTGGCCCTGGCGGTCCTGGCGATGACGGTGCTGGCCGTGCGGTTCCTGCGAGGGGTGCGCCGTGACCCCGAGCGGGCCGCCGCCGTGTCCGAGCCGGCCGGTCGGACGGCGCGGGACTGGCTGGGCGACGCGGCGCGTCACGAGGACGCGCGGCGCTGGCGCGACGCGCTGCGCTGCCGCTACCGCGCCCTGGTGGCCGAGCTGGCCGCGGCCGGGCTCGTCGACGACGTCCCCGGCCGCACCAGCGGGGAGTACCTGGCCGAGCTGTCACGGCGCGCGCCCGGGGCGGGGCCGCCGTTCGACGGCGCGACGCGCGCGTTCGAGACCGCGTGGTACGGGGGGGCGCCCGTCGACCCGGGCTCCGTCCGGATGCTCGCCGACGGGGCCCGTCACGTCCTGGAGGCGGCCGGCGTCCGGGCAGGCGCCCCCGCCGGCGGCAGGCGGGCGGCGTGACCTCGCTCGCGCGGCGGGCGTGGCCCTTGGCCGCCCTGGCCGGCGGGGCGCTGGCAGCCGTGCTGCTGGCCGGCCCGCCAGGTGGACAGGCGCCGCTGGACCCCGCGGGAACCGGTCCGACCGGGGTCAAGGCGCTCGTCGACACGCTGGCAGCCCTGGGCGTGGGCGTCACCGTCGGCTCGGACGTGGCCGACGACGCGCGGGTGGCGCTAGTCCTGTCCGACGACCTGGCCGATGGCCAGCACCGACGACTGCGGCGGTGGGTCCGCGACGGCGGCCGGCTCGTCCTCGCCGACCCCGGGTCGCCGCTGGCCCCGGGACGGCCGACGGACCCGGTCGGGCTGCTGCCGGGGGCCGGGACGACGCTGTCGCGCCGCTGCGCGCTGCCCGCCCTGCGCGGCGTCGGGCGGGTGCGGGTCCCGGACGGCGTCGTCATCGGCCCCCCCGCCCGGTCGGTGCGCTGCTTTCCCAGCGGGGACGGTCACTGGCTGGTGGCCGCCCGGCGGGGCCGCGGCACGGTCGTGGCCCTGGGCGGTCCGGGTGTGTGGACCAACGCGGCCCTCGGCGCCGCCGACAACGCGGTGCTGGCCGCCGCACTTCTGCACCCGGCCGCCGGCGCGCTGGCGCTGGTACGCGGACGCGCCCCCGGCGCGGGTGACACGACCCTTGCCGACCTGCTCCCTCGGCCGGTGGGCCTCGCGCTGGCCCAGCTGGCGCTGGCCTTCGCGGTCGTGGTGGCCTGGCGTGCCCGGCGGCTGGGCCGGCCCGTGTCGGAGCCGCAGGCGGTCGAGCTGGCCGGCTCCGCGCTGGTCGTCGCCGTGGGGAACCTGCTGCGGCGCGGCCGCAACGCCGGGCACGCCGCCCGCCTGCTGCGCGCCGACCTGCGCCGGTCGCTGGGCGAGCGCCTCGGGCTGCCGTCGACGGTGG